>JAIFNK010000106.1 GCA_020047775.1 Akkermansia sp.
CCAATGACCGCCCTCAACCCGGTCCATCGCATCGGGCGGCAACTATGCGAAGTCTTCCGCCTCCACACCCGTTTCTCGAAAAAGGACGCATGGGACGCCTCCGTGGAAATGCTCCGCCAAGTCCGCATCCCCGCTCCGGAAAAGCGCATGATGGACTACCCGCACCAGCTTTCCGGCGGCATGCGGCAGCGCGTCGTCATCGCCATGGCTCTCGCCTGCAAGCCGTCCCTGCTCATCGCGGACGAGCCGACCACCGCGCTCGACGTGACCGTGCAGGCGCAGATCCTTGATCTGCTAGAGCGCTTCCAGGCGGAGCGCAGCATGTCCACCATCCTGATCACCCACGACCTCGGCGTGATCGCTGAGACCTGTGACGAGGTCGTCGTGATGTATGCCGGCCGCGTGTGCGAGCAGGCTTCCTGCGAGGAACTTTTCGCCAACCCGCTGCATGCCTACACCAAGGGACTGCTCCGCTCCATCCCCACTCTCGAAACACCCTCCAAGTCCGTTCTCAACACCATCCCCGGAATGGTCGCCGGCCTCGGCGACCAGGCGCACGGCTGCCGCTTCTGCCAGCGCATGGGCCGCATCGACCGCGGCACCCGCGAGCGCCCGAAATTCGAAGAAGTCTCGCCGGGGCATTGGGTGGAGACGTGCCCGGAATGTTACGAACCAACATAAGTCTTATAGGACCTATATGACCCATTCTCTTCTATCAGCCAAAGACCTTCGCGTCCACTTTCCTGTGCGCGGTGGTGTCTTGCTGCGTCAGACCGGAGCGGTGCGCGCTGTTGATGGTGTCTCGCTGGACATCGCGCCGGGTGAAACTCTGGGGCTCGTCGGTGAGTCGGGTTGTGGGAAATCCACGCTCGGTAAGGCCATCGTCCGGCTGCTCAAACCGACTTCCGGCAGCATCCACTTTGAACAAACCGACATCAGCCACTCCAGCCAACGCGCGCTGCGCCCGCTGCGGCGGGATTTCCAGATGATCTTCCAGGATCCCGCCGAGTCGCTCGACCCGCGGATGAGCGTGCGCTCGATCATCGAGGAGCCGTTCATCATCCACGGCCTGGGCAACCGCGCGGAACGCATCGCCCTCGTGAATGAACTGCTGGACCGGGTGGGGCTGCCGACATCCGCCGCCGAGCGCTATTCCTTTGAATTCTCCGGCGGCCAACGCCAGCGCATCGGCATCGCCCGGGCGCTTGCCCTGAAACCGAAATTGATCGTCTGCGACGAACCCGTCTCCGCGCTCGACGTCTCGGTGCAGTCGCAGATCCTCAATCTGCTCGTCGAGCTGCAGCGGGATTTCGGGTTGTCCTATTTGTTCATCGCGCACGACCTCTCGGTGGTCAAACACGTGAGCGACCGCGTGGCGGTGATGTATCTCGGGAAAATCGTCGAGCTCGCCACCGCCGCGGACATCTATCAGGATCCCCGCCATGCCTACACCAAGGCGCTGCTATCCGCGATCCCGTCGCACGACCCGACGATCAAACGGAAGAAGATCCTTCTCGAAGGCGATGTGCCCTCGCCCATTGATCCGCCGCCCGGCAGCGCCTTCGGCCATCGGATGAACCACCCGCGCTACGAGGAAACCGTCGGATCGGACCTCTCGCTGCGGGAAATTTCGCCCGGCCACCAGGTCGCCGCCGATCCCTGCTGCGTGTCGGACGAGGATTGGAAAAAACTGCAGCCTGCGGAAAGTTCTATTCTCCGCACGTAGTCCCGCCTTCAGGCGGTCTTCTCTTCCGCAAAAGACCGCCTGAAGGCGGAACTACTTACGAAGACCTCCGCGCTTGCAGTCCGCCTCATCAGCCGTGAGACTCCGCGCATGTTCACGCCGAAGTGGAAGAAAGAAGCGCATCATCTGGTCAAGGGTGCCAAAAAATTCATCGACTACAAACGCGACCTCCTTAAGCCGGAGCGCGTCTGCGAGATCGAATCCCGCCGGGTGGACCTGATCGCCGCGATCAAATCCAAGGACCTCGCCCAAGTGAACGAGGCCTCGAAGCAAATCCGCGCGGTTTGTGAAAATTCCCTGCCCCAGGAAAAACCACTCGGCTGGTTCGAAGAAAACGTGGAGGTCATGTTTGTGGCGATCGTCATCGCCCTCGGCCTGCGGGCCTACTACCTGCAACCGTTCCGCATCCCGACCGGATCCATGCAGCCGACGCTCAACGGCATCATCGGCACGCCCGTCAAACAGGACAAGTGGCCGAGCCTGCCCGTCCGTCTGTGGGAAAAGGCAATGCGCGGCAGAACCTACGTTTACGAAGTGAACGACCGGGACCGCCAGATCGCGGTGACGCCACAAGGCGGCCTCGACATCAAGGACACGCAGTTCATGCACTTTTTCAGCCGTGCCGAAATCCGCTTCCAGAACGGCAGCAAGATCCGCCTCCCCGCGCCCACCAATCCGTCGTCTGAAATCGGACTCGGCTCCGCCCTCAACTTCGTGGTCCGCAATGGCGGGATGATCCCCAAGGACATGGTGCTTTGCGAAGGCACCATCGACTCCGGCGATCTGGTGCTGGTCGATAAATTTTCCTACCACTTCCGCAAGCCGAAGCGGGGTGAGGTTTTTGTCTTCAACACCATCGACATCGCCGGCATCCAGAAACGCAGCGGCGAGCAGGGCGCAGGCTCGCACTACATCAAGCGCCTCTGCGGCGTGCCCGGTGACACGCTTTCCATTCAAACGCCGAATCTGCTGATCGACGGGAAAATCGCCCAGGAGCCCGGCATCCAGCGGGTGATCCGCGGCGAGGGGGCTTTCAAAATCAACCCGAACGGCTACGGCCTGGCCAGTCCGAACGAGGCCCCGCACCACGGGAAAAAGCTCCCGCAATACCTGGCCAAGGAAGGCGCGACCCTCACGCTCGCCGCCCAGGCCCGGCCCGGCATGCGGGAATACGCGGCACTCGGCGACAATACCAACAACTCGCTGGATTCGCGCTACTGGGGCCCCGTCAAGGAGTTCAACCTGGTCGGTCCGGCGCTGTTCTCGCTCTGGCCGTTCACCACCGGGCACTGGGGGTTCATCCGCTGATACCGTGTCCACCGCCTCGGAAATCACCCGCAGGGCGAAGTCGAATCTGGCGTTCGCCCTGAACATCCTGCCCCGTGAGCGGCGGGAGGACATGGTGGTTTTTTATGCCTTCTGCCGGACCATCGATGACCTGGCCGATGACGCCGGGATGGCTTGCGAGGACCGCGCCCGCCGCCTGGATGCTTGGGAAACCGGCCTCACGGATGGCTTCGAGGCACCCGATGATTTCCAGCGCGAAGTGGTTTCCTTGATCACCCGCCGACAAATCCCCACGGACCTGCTAGTCGCGATCATCGACGGCTGCCGGATGGACCTGCAGCCGCAACGATTTCCAACCTGGGACGATCTATCCGGCTACATCTGGAAGGTCGCCTGCGCGGTGGGGCTCGTTTCGGTCCGGATCTTCGGCTGCACCGATCCGGTCTCGGAGCGCTATGCCGTGGCACTCGGCCACGCGCTGCAACTCACCAACATCCTGCGCGACATCAGCGAGGATCTCGCGAACGACCGGCGGATCTATCTGCCACTCGATGATCTCGCCCGCTTTCACTACACCGAGCAGGATCTCATGGACGGAGTGCGTGATGACCGGTTTCTCGCGCTGATGGCCTTTGAAGCCGACCGCGCGGAGGCGTATTTCCGCGACGCCTCCGAAGCTCTTCCACTCGTCGATCTCCAGGCCCTGTTACCCGCCCGGATCATGGGGGAAATCTACCACCTGTTGTTGGATAAAATGCGGGAGGATCGGTTCCGGGTGTTTGAAAAACGCTACCGAGTCTCCAAAGCCCGTAAACTGGCCATACTTTCCAAGCATCTGATTGCACGAAACTCCCGAGTCGAATAGTATCCCAAGCAGCAACGTCCCAAGCCCATGTCGAAACGCCTACTCACCTTAGCCGCCGCAAGTCTCGCCGGCTTAGCCTCTTGCACTCCTCCGCCGGCGATGCCGCCACCGCGTTTCCAGCCGAATCCGCCGTATCCGCCCCAGCAAATCTACCCTTACGGTGATCAAACGGACGTCGCGCCGCCGATGGACCCAACTCAGCCAAGCCAGCCCGCGCCGCAGCCACCACCTACTGCCACGGGAAATTATCCCACCGCCCAGCGCACTGGGAATCCGGACCAGGTGCTCAGTCCCTACGAGCCCTACAACGTCATCGACGTGGCCGGCTTCAAATCCGGACAGCTCGCCCGGGATCCGTCGAATCAGAAGATTTTCAGGGTGCCGTAACTTTCTGCTCGTCAACGATTTCGGTTCTCTGAGAGTGGATTTTTTACGGGCCAGGGGTCTGGGTAGGGTGCCACGGCGGATCTTCGACGGCTGAAAGCCCGACCTATCATGATCCGGATTTGTGGAATAAGGAGCAGGGACCTTATTGTCCCTTTCTTCGCTGCGGTTGAGGAAAAGAGGCGACAACAAGGTCGCCTCTCCTTAGCTGGCAAAATCACAAATCCTGATGCGTGGCAGGATAACTGGCCCGTCCCTTATAGGGATTTGGCCCCTTTATTGATCCAATTTTGGCTTGGTGTGACCGGGAGTCTCGGCCTAGGGTGTCATCCCCCGAGGGGAAATTATGGCGATACAAGGTGAAGAACTGGCTCTGGCTTGCGCGAAGGCGGCCGATGAGGTGAAGGCGGAAAACATCCGCGTGTGGGACATGCGCGGGATTTCGAGCCTGACGGATTACATGGTGGTATGCTCGGGATCCTCGATGCCGCAGTTGCGCGCGATTCTGCGCGATGTGGCGGGCAAGGTGGAGGAGCTCCACGGGGTGAAGCCGACGATGACCGAGGGCAAGGCCGATACCAAGTGGGTGGTCTTGGACTACATCGACGTGATGGTGCACATCATGAGCGACGAACTGCGCGGCTATTACGGGCTGGAGGATCTTTGGAAGGACGCCAAGGAGGTAACCTGGCAAAAAACGGCCGAAAACTGAATCGACGGCGGGCGAGCCGACGCCGACGAATATTTTTCGGAATAGAAAACGACGGTCGGGCTCCCATAACTGCCGATGAGTGAGTTCGCCAATTTAGTGGATGCCCATTACCAAGCGTTGTTCCGCTTCGGGATGTCGTTGACGCGGGACGTGGACCGGGCGTCCGACCTGGTGCAGGAAACGTTCTGCATCTGGGCGGCGAAGAACGAGCAGCTGCGGGACCGCTCGAAGGCAAAGACCTGGCTGTTCACCACGCTGCACCGCGAGTTCCTGAACCAGCGCAGGCGGGCGGCGAAATTTTCCGACGAGCCGCTGGACGAGGGGAAAGCGGAGGCAATGGTGGCTCCGGAGGAGGATGCGGAGCGGCAGATGGATGGACAACGGGCAATGGAACTGCTCGGAGCGCTTGAGGAAACCTATCGGGCCCCGCTCGCACTTTTTTATCTGCAACAACACAGTTACAAGGAAATCGCAGAGATTCTGGACGTCCCGATCGGCACGGTGATGTCGCGGCTTTCGCGCGGGAAGGAAATGCTGCGCCGCCGGATGACGGCGGAGCCATCGAGCGCTCCGAAAAATATTCTACACTTGGAACAGGAAGGAGTTCGCCATGGATAAAGACGAAGCACGCTTCATTTTGCGCAGTTTCCGGCCGGACGGCGCGGATGCCAGTGACCCTGATTTTGCGGAGGCGCTGAAGCTGGCAGTTGAAAACCGTGACCTGGGCGAGTGGCTGGCGAGTGAGCGGGCGTTCGACTCTGAATTCGCCAATGCTCTCGTCACGGTGGATTTGCCGGATAATCTTCGCGAGGATATCATGGCTTGTCTGGCCACCGAGCGTGGGGATTTCCCGCAGGCGGAGGACAGAACCGACGCCGCATGGATCGGCGCGCTGGCCTCGATCCAGCCGCCACCGGCGCTGCGCGAGGCGGTGATCGCCGCGATGAACCGCACGGTGGCGATGGACTATCCGCCGGCGAAGAATGTTTCGACGTTCCGGCGGCTGACCATTCCGCTGGCCGCCGCGGCGGGCATCGCGCTTGCGTTTCTGATCACGCGCGGGCCGGAACCGACAAAAGTGGTGAAGAACCGCGCGGTGCCGATCGATGTGGTGCAGGCGGGATTCGTCCGGACTCTCGAGTCGCCCACGTTCACTCTGGAAGAGAAGCAGGATGACAAAAGGGTCCTGATCAGTCGCCTGAGGGAGCGCGCTTTGCCCTGCCCCGGCTGCCTGCCTCCCGGATTGCAGAATGTGAAGGGACTCGGCTGCAGTGAGTTGGTCATCGACGGGAAACGCGGTTCACTGATCTGCTTCCAGATGGATGGGAGCGGAGTCGTGCACATGGTGGTTTTCCGCAAGGAGGATGTCAGTGGTGATTTTCCGCCCATGGACCGTCCGGCCATTATCCGGGGCGGGGATTGGAATTCCGCGCGGTGGGAGCATGACGGCAAGGTGTTTCTGGTGATGAGCAACGCCAAGAAGTGCGAGTTGCCGAAGTTGTTTTGAGGAAATCTCCGGCAGCGTCGCAATCACGGCGGATTTCCCCAACGTTCACCCGACCGACCACGGCGGTGACGGGACCACGGAGGAGGGGACGCCGTTCATGGGATTTCCTGGATCGCACTCCTTTTATCAATCATCACCACCGGAAATCTGGCATTACCCACGCCATCGATTCTTACGATACCATCGATCCGCAGTTTTTTTCCGATGAGTCCGGCGACTGCGGATTCCGCGAGATCACCTTGGGCCTTGGCGACGTCGATCCCCCCATGGACTCCTTTTCCTGCCCCGGCCGGTCCTAACATGAGATAGATCGTCCCGCCCTTTCCATCGTCGGATCTTTTCACCTCTTTGAGAGTGCCTTGCAGCCGGACCACTTTGTCCGACTGACCGAGGAGCAGGGCACTGTCTTGAATTTCATAGATCTTGTTGTTTCCCGCGATTTCCGCCGTCTTGCGGGCAGCCGGGGCTGCCTTTGCCGGGGTTGTCTTTGCCGGGGTTGTCTTTGCCGGGGTTGTCTTTGCCGGGGTTGCCTTTGCCGGGGTTGCCTTTGCCGGGGCAGCCTTTGGCGGGGGAGTCGCTTTGGCGGGAGCGGCCTTCTTCGCCGGAGGAGGAGGAGCGATCTTCCCAGGAGTCTTGTCGCTGGCTGGTGGCTTAGCTCCCTTGGCGGGCGGTGGGGAGATGACCGCCACTTCCGCCGCGGATGGTGGGACTAACGGGTCTTGCATGACCGTGGAAGGCGCGTCCTCAGCGACTTCCACCGTGATCGAGTCGGCGACGGCCTTCAGGCGGCTGTTGTTCCAGTGAATCAATCCCCAGCCGCCTGATGCAATGACCGCCAGTAACAGAATGCCGCCGATGACAAACGGGATGCTGGACTTTTTCTTTTTCCTTGGTGGCGCGTCGGCCCGGGCGGAGGGCTGCAAGGGCGGCCTGACAGGAGCGGTTGGCGTGGTATTGGCCAATGTCGCCAGCTTTTCCCAAGCTTCGAAAAGCGGGGTCTGTCCGGGGGCTTCGCGCAGCCATTTCAGCCAGCCGCCGAGGCCCTCGCCGTCCTGATCAAGAACCACTTTCCCCCGCCAGCCCATGATCTCTTCTGTCAGATCGACGAGGCAATCCAAGCCGCGCGGGCAGTCGCTCTTGCACAGCCATTTCAGGGGGGAAATCCAGAAGGTGATGCCACGCCCGCTATCCGCCGCGGCGACGAGGATCGTTTGGACATCCGTCTCCACCCAGACGGCGTCCTCACCGAGCACCTGTGAGATTTGATCACAAACCTCCAATGCCAAGGTGAGAATGCGGACGGCTTCCACCGGGGTAGGCGGTCCCTGTTCGATGAGCGTCTGGAGCGGTGTGCCCTCCACCCACTCGGTGGCGATGAAAGGGATGCCGTCCACCGGATCGCACCCGCCGGAAATGATCGATCTCATGGCGGGGTGGCGGATGTCTGCCAACCGTTTCACGGCGACCTTGTAGTCCTCCTGCTCGTCAGCACTCAGGCCACCGCCGGTCGCGCCGAACGGGAAAAACCTGCGCACGACGACGGGCAGGCCGGTTTCGGTGTCGAGTGCGTGGAAGGCCACGCCGGAGCTGTCTTGCGTGAGGATCTCCTCGATCTGGAAGCGTCTAACCATCGATTGTTTCTAGCACGGGTTGGACGACTGGCCAAGCAGGGATGATGCGGACGGGTGAAATCATTTCAGGATGGCAATGCGGAGAATACCGCTTTGGAGAATTTTCCCGGCTGATGGAAATCCGGCCCGCCTTCTCCCAGATTGACCGCACTGATAAACCGTTGCTGCGGGGACTCCAGGATCATCGCGACGTTCAGCCGGGTCCCGGGTCCGAAATCCAGCCGCGCCTTCAAAAGGTCGAGGGGGATGGCCAGAGCGGCCAGCCAGGATCCGTCCGGAGCGATTTCCGAGAAAGTGGCCACCTCGGGCATTACGATTTCCAGCTCGTCCGCCCGGACGCGCGCCGCAGTGAATTCACAGGACCACCAGGCACCGTTCGGCGCGAGATTGAACTCGAAGTAGCGCCCGCTGGCCGGATCTGCGAGAAACAGCTCGGCGACATCGTAGCGCCAGAGGTCGGTCTGGAAAGCTCCCGGACGCGCCTGGGGATGGAGCAGCGCGGGTTTCCTGTGGTTGGCGACCAGCCAGAGCCGGTGGGTGTCCAAGACGATGGAAAACGCCGCCGGAATTTCGAGCGGAGTTCCGTTCAGATCGGCTTGCAGGCCGAACAGTGGAACATCCAACGCCCCCCAGGCAAGTTGCCCGGGACTGGTAAATACCGTCATGGCTGGGAGTTTGGGGGCCACCGGGATTGCGTGTCGAGTGCGGATGTGAGGCAAGCATCCGATGAGTCCGCAAAAAATTTGGAAATTTCGGTGGTATTCCGGGCGCGGATTTGCCTTTACTCACTCAACCAGTCAGCCAATGCCTCGCCCGCGCTCAGGATTCTACAACACCATTGAATATATTGGTCCACGTCCGGAAAAACCGAAGCGTCGGAACTTTTTTGGCGGATGGGTGATCATTGTGATCGCGCTGGGAATTGGGTTCTGGTTCGGGCGCCCGTTGCTTCCATTCCTCAAGGCTACCCAAGTGGTGACGTCCGCTGAGAATGCGGATCTTTTGATTTCCACTCTCAGGGGATCCGGTGAGTTCGGCAGCGGTCTCGCCGCAGCCGCCCTTGCCCACTCCGGCGAGTCGGTTTCCTACGATCCTTCCTACTACAAGATCGCCTATCCGAACGGAGATCTTCCCGCGAACAAAGGTGTCGCGGCGGATGTGGTGGTGCGTTGTTACCGCGCTTTGGGCGTGGATTTACAGATTCTTGTGCACGAGGACATGTCGGCGAATTTCCGGGGTTATCCCGGCCTGTGGGGGGCGTCCTCACCGGATACGAATATCGACCACCGGCGTGTCGCCAATCTTCAACGATTTTTCGAGCACAAGGGCCAAACGATCACGCCATCTCGCGACGACTCCGACTACCGCCCGGGAGACATCGTCGTCTGGGAGCTTGGCAATGCCGAAAAACACATCGGGATCATCGTCCCGGGCCCGGGTGACCGTGCCGGCGAGCCATGGGTCGTCCACAACATGGGCGCGGGCGTGAAGTGGGAGAACATCCTCTTCGAGTACAGCATCCAGCGCCATTTCCGCTACCCGGCCGAAGCCGGCAATTGACCGCGCCGCCCGCCCGCAAGCAGGGCGAGGGATCGGGCGCGGAGGAACCTTGCCACCCGTGGAGTTTTTCCCGATTCAGGCCGATCCAGGTGCGGACTGATATCTTCGAGCAAAACGGAGTGCCTCCAACTGCGGGATTTTTTTCGGAAAAGTGACCCGGTATGACCACCCCGCGAACTGGCAATCCAGATATTGGTCGAGGCAATGGATCATTCGTGAAATAATTATAAAAACTTGGTTGTTTATTTAATTTTTGTAAATTTCCAACGGATGCGTTCATCGTCTTGCAACTCACGTGGTGATCCGATGAACCGGCATTCGATTTCCGCCTTCTCTGCCGTTTTGGCCGTTTGTCTTGTGATTGCGCCCGGATTGTCCGCGTGGACGCCGGGGACCGGGAGCCCGGCAGCGGCGACGGGCTTTGTGGTGAATCCCATGGACCGCACTGACGTGCTGGCGTTTTACAATACCGTGTATCAAGCATCGGCGAATTATGAAGCCAACATGGCGTGGACCGGAAACGTGGGCGGGGGCGTGGCTGGGACAACCAGTGTCGCCTTCAAAGAGGATGTCCGGCGCCGGATCAATTTCTACCGGGCGCTCTCTGAACAACCTGCGGACATCACCTTGGACGCCACCAAGTGCGCGAAGGACCAGGAGGCGGTATTGATGTTCGCCCGCAACGGCCAGCTTAGCCATTTCCCGCCGGCCAGCTGGATTTACTACACCGCGAACGCCTCCGAGGCGGCGGTGCCAGCAACCTCGCACTGGGTCATTACGGACCAGGTGCGGTGGATGCCTACATGCGGGATGACGGGCTGGGCAACGAGTTCGTAGGCCACCGGCGCTGGCTGAATTACTCGCGGGCGCAGGTGATGGGGACAGGAGATGTCCCTTCGCAGGGTTCCTATAACAGTTCCAACGCGCTCTGGGTGATCGGTGGCTTCAAAGGTGCTCCGACTCCGAAATTCGTCGCTTGGCCGAATCGTGGCTACGCGCCCCACAACCTGGTGCCAGCCCGTTGGTCACTGTCTTATCCGGGAGCCGATTTTTCAGGGGCCACGGTGACGATGACCCGGGGCATGACCTATATTCCCACGGTCATTATTTCCAATGCGGCGGTCGTCTACGGCGACAATACGCTCGTCTGGACTCCCAGCGGACTGCCTGCGGCGGTCACGGCGGACACCTCCTACAACGTGACCGTTTCCGGCATCAGCGGCCCCGGAGTGCCGGCGAGCTATAGCTATACTGTGACACTGTTTGATCCAGGTGTGCTGAATGTTCTTCCGACCATCGCCGGCAGCGCCACTCCCGCGACGACTGGCACGATGTACACCTTCGACAGCATCGACCAAGCAGACGCCTATCAACTACGCGTGACCACGGCAAACACGGCGGCGTGGAATGAAGGCGCGGAGGATCCTTCGACGAAAATCGTGGCGTCAACCACCGGATCCTACCCGCTGCGCCAGTCGGCCGTGAAGCGTACCGGCACCAAGGCATTCCAACTCGCATTCCCCACATTCGACGACCAGAGCTTCACAATCACCCGGGATTTGATTCCGTCCGCATCGAGCCAGATCCGATTTTACGATCTCGGGCATTTTGCCGTCACGTCATGCACGCTCCACATGGAAGTTTCCACAAACGGCGGTGCCAGTTGGATTAATCTCTGGGGTCGCAACGGTGTGGGTTTGAGCACGGTCTACTGGGAGCCAGCTTTCATCGCCCGCAGTGTGAGCCTCGCTGCCTATGCCGGGCAAATCCTAAGAATCCGGTTCGTTCTGCGAACAAACGGGGGATCCGCCGTGATATCGACTACGGCCAACGACGGATTTTTCATCGACGACGTGACGGTGACCAACGTCACGGAATTGGTGAATGAAACCACCACCACGCTCGCCGGGGCTGCGACCTCCTTCACCTTGAACTCGTCAACCGCAGGCACACCGCTGGTGGTGGGCACCGCTTATTACTTGCGGGTCCGGCCGTCCGTCGGCACCCGCTGGTTTGCCGATGGCGCGCCGAAAATCGTGACCGCGCAAGCCCCGACTGGCTATGCGGCGTGGGTCGCAACGCGGTATCCAACCGTGACTGGCGGACCGACCGGCGACCATGACTGCGACGGGCTGATGAACGGCGTGGAATACGCCTTCGGGTTGGATCCCACCGCCACCACCTCCGGCTCGGTGTTGCCGCGGCCGTCGTTTTCCGGGAACAACTACACCGTCACCTTTCCCCACCCCGTCGGTGTCACCGGAGCGAGCTACGGCGCACAATGGACGCGGAACCTCTCTGCCTGGACTCCTGTCGCTGACTCAGGAAGCCCGGGATACCACACGTTTACAGTGAACAAACTCGGGGAGACCCGGGTGTATTTCCGCTACGCGATTGTCGTGGATCCTTAAGGAGAGTGCCCACTCCGGTCCGGCTGCCAGAGTGGCCCGCGAAAGATCAAAGCCTCAGGCGCATCTGCTCTCTCCTGCGACAAGAGTATCGCCGCAGCCCGGGAAAAATCACGCGGAGCGGCGGGTTTCACCGCGGTCGAGGTGGAGGAAGTGCGCCCAGCTTTCGTCAGCCAGGCCGTTTTCGTGCATGCCGAAAAGCGGACGCCAGCGGGGGGCAAGCGGCTTGCTCTGCGGGTACATGTTCGCCTCATGCGGAAGCATGTTTCCCTTGCGGGTGTTACAACGGAAGCAGGAGGTGACGATATTGTCCCAAGTGGTGCGGCCGCCTTTGTCGCGGGGCGTGACGTGGTCCAGGTTGAGCTGGGTTTCCGGCAGCACCTTGGTGCAATACTGGCAGGTGAACTTGTCCCGCAGAAACACATTGCGGCGGGTGAACTTCACCTCCAGCCGCGGCAGCCGGTCATACACCGCGAGCACGACGATCTTCGGCACCCGGATGGCGATCCTCGCACCGTGGATCATCTCTTCAGCGGCGTTTCCATTCGAGTAGGAAATCCACGAGGAAAGATCGTGCGAATTGAAGCGCTCCTCGCCCTCCACTTGCACCACTTGGGCATGACCGAGGCAAAGTAAATGCAGAGACCTGCGGACGGAGCAGGTGTGGATCGGTTGCCAGAACCGATTCAAGACGAGCACGGGATGTTCGAGCAGGGCATTCATCACCTTTCCCAATCAAAATCGCTCGCAAGCTAGCAAAGCCCCCCGCCTCGGCAACCCAAAAGCTTGGGAAAAACGGAGGAAAGTCAAAATCCCGCCTGTAAATCCCGTTGGCTCAAGTGCCGGGGATCGCGCGCAACCTCCAGGAAGAACGCGTCCTCATCACGATCATCTCATTGATACTCAGACCCGCACCCGCAAATCCCTCATGCTCCATAGCACTCCCGCCGCCGGCGCTCCGCTTCCTCGCATCCGCCGCGCACCATCTTTCCGGGTCGCAGTAAAACGCTCCCGTGCCCCGACGAACGCCTCGTTGACGAACGCCTTGCTCCCAATCACCGCTTCCCCGTAACTACTCCAACGATACTCTGCCGGATCGGAAGCCATCCCCGCCCGCACGGGATTCAGGTCGATGTAGGCCGCCATCGTCCGCGCCGCGACCCCGCTTTCCACGATCACGCTCTTATAGCGCTCCTCCCATAGCGTGCCGCTGCGCTGGTGCGTCCGG
>JAIFNK010000225.1 GCA_020047775.1 Akkermansia sp.
GGAAGGTTTTCTCATCGACATTCACGCCGCATGTTTTCGCGAGCATGAGAAACGTAACGCAGTGGACGCCGGCGGCATTGAGGTGACCACCGGATTGATAATTGAACGAGGCTCCCCTGCCGGACCATCCGCCGTTGTAGATTCTGTCCCTGAGATGATCCGCGCCTTCTTGAATCATCGGAAGCACTGAGGCATCACCGGTTCTGAGGTAGTATTCACAAATACCCATTCCCTCGACTCCGACGGACCAATTGTGTGCCCAGGTTGGCTTTCTTTCCTTCATCCAGCCACGCACCACTTCGAGGTCTTTTTCTTCTCCGGTGGAGAGCAGGAAAAGGATGGATCCCCATTCGGTTTTTCCTTGTTTGGCGATGAGGTCGGCGAGGTTTCGGACAATTTTGTCTGACTTGGGGCAGTTCAGCGGCCAAGTGTCGCTGTAGCGGCCGAGGACGGGGATTTCCACGGTGACGATGCTCTTGCCGTTGATCTGTATGTTGATCTTGCCATCGCTGGCCTCGGCTTCGGTGATGATGTCGCCGAGAACTAAACGCGGGTCTCGCTTGGTGTCGGAGAGTTTTACGCCGTTGATGCTCTCGATGATGTCTCCTTGCTTGAGATTGCCGGCCTTTTCGGCGGGTGAGCCGGGTTCGACGTTCTGGATCTTCATGACCGGGCCTTTTTCGAGCATGATGCCGATGCCGACGGGACCGAAGTTCTTGATCAGCCAGGAGCTGCGTTTTTCGAACGGGGCGGGTTTGAAGCTGTAGTCGGGTTTGCCATTGCCGGGCACGGCGGTTTTATTGACCGGAGTGCTAGCAGGCTTGGGAGTTGTGTCCGGTGTGGCTTTTCCATTTTTCAGGAAAGCAATGTCACCTGCGGACAGCATCTGTTGTTTGAAAGTGACTCGTTTGCCTCCACGATCCACCGTAACCTCACCCGTCTCGGCCTTATATTCGATCAATTCCCCTTCGAAGGAGCTTTTGCCATCGACGCTTTTCCATGTGCGGGAGTGGACAGTGAGCGCGGTGAGCAGGATGATGGAGAGGGCTTGAAAAAGGGGTTTGGTAAGATGGTCTCGGGTTTTCATAAGGGGTGGTTTCATCGTGGGCGGGTTGTGGCGGCGGTAATATTCCCAGTCACCTTCGCATTCTGCCGTCAGGCGAATACGCACACCTTGGCGATATGCATGCCGACATGCGTAAACAACCATCGCCGTCCAGCATTTGGAAATATTTTCTCTACGTGCACTGGTCCTGATTTAACTAAGTTGTCGTCGTGTTATCCTACCTGGTGCACTGCCATATCGTGAATTTCAAATGATTATGGGTGCTGCTATTTGTAAACTTCTGTTAACACCTTCTCGATCAGCGCTGCGGGCACGGGATCCTCGGCTGGCTTGGGGGTCTTGCTCGCGGCCTTCTCGAGAGGCCAGTTGTTGATTTCCATGGCGATGCTGCGGCCCTTGATGCCTTCCGGCTTGGTAATTTTGGGGGCGAGTGATGCTCCGGGGAACGTGTAGAAGAAGACCGGATCCGGACATGCGAACTTCTCTTTCCAGCCGTTCGCCAGGGCCGCGAGTTGTTCGCCGAAGTGCGCACCTTGATCGGCTTCCACCATGGTTTTGGAGGACATGAAGATGACCCCCTTCAAACCGGCCGGTGTGAAGGAATCGACCATCACGTTGTACACCTGGGATGCATCGGTTTTGATCAGGCCTCCCAGACCCGGGTAGCCCCCCCACGGCTGTCCGTCAGGCACGGCTTTGGTCTCCATTAGCGCCGGGATGTATTCGCTCCAGTATTTTTTCCATTCGTTCAAGTAGCGCTGGACGTTGGTTTCAAACGGCTTGGTGCCGGGAAACATGCTCCCCAATTGATCGAAGTCCGCCTTCAGGCTAGGTGCCCGGCCTAGATCCTCTGCGGCGATCCAGTGCTTGAGAGCCGCCTGCTCGGCATTCTTGCCGCCCGCGCTCTGCATGAAGATGATGCCCACCGGCTTGCCGGTCTTTGCCGCGATTGCCTGACCCAAGGTGGCCGCAAATCCTTCCGCATCATTCCAAGCCGAAGCAAAGCTGTTGTTTGGCGTGGTGGAGGTCGATACGGTGTAGGGGCGCGGACGATTGGAGCGGTCCCCTTTGGCAGCACGGTCCATCATCCGGACCACGCCCGCCGACTTGACGGCTGGCGCATCGAAGATGCCATAGGGAGCGGCCACATACCACACGTCACCGAACACGATGTTGGTGCAGACGCGTTCGTGCGCGAGCTCGCCGTTCACCAGAAATGTCACCTTCAGGGTCTTCGGCTCGGCACTGGCCTTCTGCGAAGGCAAGGTGACCTGCCACTCCTTCATATCCGGCGTGACGGGAATCGTCTTCTCGACACCTGCAAAGCTGAATTTGATCTCCGCCTTGCCGTCAACCGGCTTGTCGCTCCAAGGTGCCGCCGGCAACGTGGAACCCCAGATCGAGACCGGTTGCTCGGCCTGCAGAACGGCGTTGTTGACGAACTGACTGCTTAGCAAGGGCATCTTGCGGCATTCCTCCAGGATGCCCATGGGCGGTGTCTCGACGCCATCCACCTTAAATTCGCCCTTCCAAGTCGCGGCTGTGACAAACTCTTTGCTATAATACGTGAACGGTGCCATGGGCAGTAGCGCCTGGTTGTAGATGTTAGGTTTTCCGCCGATGCCGCCACTGCCGTAGCTCACCCCGAGCGGGGCCTTGACCTTCGGCGAGCTTACGACCAACTCGTTGCCTTCGATCCTAACTTGCGCAGGATACCAGACGCGGTCCTCGCCGGCTAGATAGAAGACTTTCACCTGTGCTGCACCATCGGGGATCACGGTCGGAGCGCCCAGGCCCGCTTTCACGTTGGTGTTGGTTTCCGCCACGATCAGACCACCCTCGGCATGATCCAACTCGATGACCATCATGTCGCCCTCGACCTTGCAGGACTTGAACATCGGACCATCGGTCACCACTTTTTTGCCATACTCGTTCTTCAGCGCATGCAAGGCGAGTCGCTGGCCGGAGAGCGTCTTGTTGAAGTAATGGATCGCGCCGGCGATATCGATCTGAATGGCCATGCCGGTATGCGGGATGTCCCGCGCCAGCCATGTGCCAAAGCGCATGTCGGCAGCAGCGCCGATGGTGGGGGTCTCGCTCACGGTGTTCGCATAGAACTGGTTGAAATACACCGGCATGTCGGGCTTACCCCAGGCCAGCCGCCAGCCGCAGATCATGCTGTGCAGATTGTTGTAATAGACGATTCCCTCATTGATGTTCGCCCATCCTTGGTTCCAGATGCCGCCGCGGCAGGCATACGGAATCATCGGGTTCAGGCGCGCGTTGAACAACCAGGACGCATCCCGGTTGTCGCTCATGTTGCCGGGCGTTGTGGTTGAAACCGCCTTCACCGCCGTCTCGGCGTCCGCGTAGAATTTGCCCCACGCCGCCTTGTGCTCCGGTGTGGTCGGATCGGTCTCCAGGACTTTCTGATAGAGTGCCTTGGTGTATTCATCCTTGCCGTCGCGGTAGCCGATGCGCGGCGTCCAGGCCTGGATCGGGGTCTGGCTGAACGAGCAGTTCAGGATGCCGACCGGTACATCGACCTCCTTGAACACATGGTAGGCGAACGAATAGGCCACGCCGCTCATCGCACCGGCATCGGAATGCCACACGGCATTCGCGTGCTCGACCGGATGCAGGGCCGAGAAATAATCCGTGACCTTCGCCTCGCGGATGACCGGTTGCTTCTCCTTGCCCGCCGCAACGCGCTCGGCGATCTGCTTCTGCAATTGGGCCACGTCGCATTTTTGGGCTAGCCAAACCATGTTCGACTGCCCGGATGCTAACCACACTTCGCCTACGAGGATGTTTTTCAAAGTGACCGCCTTGCCGGTGCTTTCGGCAATCTTCATTTCCGCCGGTTCGTAGCTCGCCTTGAGCGGATCAAGTTCCAGCATCCACTTGCCGTCCTTGCCAGCGGTCGCGGATTTTTTTTGCCCGGCGAACTCCACCGTCACTGTTGTCCCCGACTGGCTCCACCCCCATACTGGCAGTTTCATGTCACGCTGCAGGACAGCGTAGTCGCGGAAAGGGGAACCCAGTTCGATGGCGAGTTTGGGCGCTGCAGCAACGGCAGAAACGGCAGCTGGAGCGTCGTCCTCCTGGGCATGCAGCATCATCGGCGAAAGGAGCAGCGCTCCCACAAGCGTGTAGAATCTAACGATGGATTCGGGTTTTCTTGTCATCATGTCAGGGTCTTGTGTTAGATTGTTAGTTACGCGTGAAAACGAGCCACGGAGAGGTCCATCCGGCTTTGTTCTTGGTGCTGAATCCGCCGGCTTCGAGGAAGAGGTATTCCTTGTTGGCAATGGTTTTGTTTTTCATCTGCAGCACTTGGTAGCGGTTGAGATCCATCATCCTCTCGCCGGACCAAATGAAAGGTGAGTGGCCGGTTTCGCCCTGGTCGGCGAGTTGCAGGCTGGTGGCGATGGGTTGACGCGGGGCGACGGGTTTGGCAGCGGGGTCGAATGCCTCGATGGTGTCCGTCTGGCCGACGAGCTTCCAACTTCCAAGGACTTGCGGATTGGCCACAAATTTGCCATCCCAATGGAATTGCGGAGCTTGTTCCCGCTCCTCGTCGCTATCGGAGAACTGGGCGGCTTGCCATTCGCTCGATAGCATGCCGATATGCTTCGCGGACTGGCGCACGAGGTCATCTCCCATGGGCGGTAGTTTCTGTTCCTCGATGTCAACACTGATCATGCCCTGAGGTTCCTTCTTGCTGGGATTCATGTTGTATTTGTCGTTGTAGCGGAGGAATGATTTTACGGCGATGGTGACTTCGCCTTTACCGAAAGCTTCCAACCATTCCTTGGTGATGTAGGCTCCATAGGGTCTTTCGCCGCCGCCGCGACCGATGCCGTCACGGTGTTCGATCATCGGTTTGCCATTGACCCAGATGCCGTAGCCGCCGCCGTTGCCGACGTGGGCTCTTTGGTAAACACGCAGGCGGTAGCGATGACCTTCCTTGAGTGGCGGGATGGTGACTTTCTTGCGTAACAAGATGACTTCTTTTTCCCAAAGTGTGTTGGCTTTTTCCGCGCCATAACACATCGGCCCGGTGCAGGTCGCCGAGCACTTGGAGACTGGGCCTTCGGGGATCGTTCCGAGATACTGGGCGAAGGGTGCTTTACCTCGCGGCCAACCGGCCTTGTCCGGATCGAAGGCAGGATCATACCATTTTTCCATGCCCGACGGCATCGTGACATCGCGGTAGCGGATATTGATTTGGTCAAAGGGTAATTGGTCCTTGGCGATGGGATCGAAGGACAAATAGGACCACTCCTCTTTGCGCACGCCGGCGAAGATGCTCCACTCGTAGTCGTCATTTCCCGCCCGAGAGTGGAGCGCGACCAGATCGTCGATGATATCGGCTCCGCAGCGGGGATTCTGCACTTTGGAATCGGCGAAATCTTTGAGCTTGGTGCGGTTGAGGCCGACGAATTCAGGGATCAGCTCGTCGGTGATGATCGGCGTGATCGCTTGCTTGAGCTTGGGCCCAAAACCGGCGGGGTCGGCGTTCAGGAAAAATTTCTTATAGGGGAGGATCTGGTTGGAGTAGCGCTGGCGAGCTATTTCATAAACGACGTCGAGGCCACCTGGCACATCAGCGAGCGAGGCGGCGATGTATTCGAGGTGGGAATCGAGATGACTGCTGATGTTGAGACCACCGGGGGCCGTTGCCACGCCGGTGTAGCCCGTGTAGGATTCCTGTAAGGTTTTGACGGCGAGTTGCTGGACTTCCGGGCCGGCTGCGTTGATTTTTTCGCGGATGGGCTTGAGCAGGCCGAGGGTGAGCGAGGGGCGTTGGTTGGTGCGGATCAATTCGCCAATGGGGGGAAGCACTTTCTGATAGGTGCGCTCGTCGGCGGCCACCGGAATCAAGGCTTTCATCGAGGCGTTGCGCAGCCAAGATTCTTCGTGGTTCAAAAAGGACAACAAGAGATCGACGTGCGGAACGACCCAGTCGGTCTGACCCAGACTGATGACATGCAGCGCGGCATCTTTCACCCACCAGGATTCCTCGGGGTCAGCGACGGCTTTGACTGCGAGATCGAAGACTTCTTTGGGCAAGGTCTCCGAGGTGAGGATGCTGGCGATCTGGGAAAACATCGGGCGACGGACGCGAGGCGAGGGGGATTGGAGAAACTCCATCATGAGATGCGGGCGCGGCTCGCCGCCGGGGGCTTTCCAACCGATGTAGCCGAGATTGATGCCGAGGACTTTGGCGGCGGCAATTTCTCGGATGACCACGTCCTGGTGGTGGATGAAGCTGCGGATGCCCTCGTCGGTCTCACCCTGCGGGCCGAGAATTTTACCGAGGAATGGGATGCTCGAATCCTTGGCGAGAGTCTCATTTGTTAGATCCTGCTTCTTGCCATCTTTGTCGGGAACCGCTTCGAGGGAGAGGAAATCGTTGTCCGCCTCGACGCCCCAGGGTTGTTTGGGGAGTTGGAAAAGTTTGGAAAACTTCGTGGGAGGGCCGCCGAAGATGCGGAGTTGCTTGCGAGGCACCGTGTAGGCCCAGCCGTAGGCGACGCCCCACAGCGGCTTGTCGTAGCCTTCGCCACCGAGGATACCAAATGAGCCATCAAAGCGGCGGGAAAGTTCGTAGTGCCAGCGACGGTTGTCCAAGAAATCGCGGTATTGCTTGGGCTTCTTGTCGCGTAATAGGGACATTGATCCGCTGCGCCATATTTCCCCAATGCCACCGCCAGTGTGGCCGTGGAGCATGAAGCTGGTGCTGTAGAAGGCGGTTTTCGCACAGGTGTCGCGAGCGGCAGCATAGACGGATTTCTCTCCATCGGGCATGAGCGCGGCGGCGGCGGCCATGGCGAAGGCGAGGTTGCCAGTCTTGCCGTTGTCCACGAAGCCGATTTCCGGGCGATCATCGCCGTAGGGATTGCCACCTCTTCCGGCGTAGCGGTAGAAGTGGCGTAGCGCGCCTAACAGTGCCTTGTCTGGGATTTCGGCTCCGCATTCCTTGGCGAGCAACATGACTGTCAAAACGGCGGTGCCGCCGGCATTGAGGTGGCCACTGCCGTAAGTCACGGCGGGCGGACTTCCTCGCCCTGCCCAGGCGTCGTTGTATTGGGTGGCGACGGCGTTATCGGCCAGTTTCTGGATGTTCGGCAAGACGGCCTTGTCGCCGGTGCGTAGATAGTATTCGCAGAGCGAAATTCCGCTAAAGCCGATGAACCACGGATACGTGTGCGGTTTCATGCTCCGTGCCCACTCGCCGACAGCGGCAGTGTCCTTTTCGTCACCAGTGGACATGAGGAAAATATAACCGATGTCGCCGATGCCTTTCTGGCCGTTGGGGCTGGTGATGGAATCGGCGAGATTGCGCACGATCTTGTCTGACTTCGGGCAATTCAGCGGCCAGGTCGGGCTGTAGGCCCCGAGCACTGGGATTTTTACGATGATCGGCTCGGCCTCGCCCTTGATGGCAAATTTCAGCACGCCATCGGTGGCTTCAGCGGCGGTGATCATGTCACCAAGCTGGATGCGCGGGCCGATGTCTTTGAGTACTGTGCCGTTGATGGACTCGATGATTTGCCCTGCCTTGAGCTTACCCGTTGCCGCAGCGGGCGAGCCTTCCTCGATGCTTTTGATGCACATGGTGAAGACGGGATGGATCAAATCGATGGACATGCCGACGGGTCCGAAGCGCTCGATGTTGTTGAGCGTCTTCGTTTCGTCCGGGCGTTTCGAGAAAAACGTCGGGCCGGAATAGAATGACTCCGCGACGAGGGAAGGGGCGGTGGCCAAGCAGAGGGCTGTGAGGAAGTATGATTGAAATTTCATAGAGTGGCTACGGGTTAGAATTTATCCCAAAGATTCTCCTTGTTGGTTTTCGTGCAAATCGATCAGTAAGGGGATGGCCCGGCTTAATTCACGAACTGTTGCATCGGGAGCGATCGGAATCACGACTTCCGGCCGAGCGGGAGCCGCAAACCGGATTTCGTATTCTGTACAGGTGAAGTGGTAGATCTTCCTGCCCTTGCGGACCCGGAGTTCGTTTTTGGCGGGGCAATACTCCCCATGCTCTTTGGCGGCGGTGCGGAAATTTTGAATGAACATGGTTCGGATAAACTGCGGGATTTCTTGCTATTGGATCGGCACGAGGACGATGAGAAGCGGGGAGATGAGCCTGATGGGTTTCATGAATGGTCAGGAGTCATTGGTCATTGGGAAAATAGGACGAGCGGATTCTTCACTTCGCCATCAGGCCGGCGAGGCTGCGAGCGAGGGCGTCGCCATTGAGCAGGAAAAACTTGGCGCTGCCGTGGTAGTGAAAGCCTTTCTCACTGACGGCGCGCTCTTTCATCAGCAGGGCTTCCTTGTGCTCCCGTGAGTCCTTTGGAAAAGAGTCCTGGACTTGCTTCAGGAGTTCGAATTCCTGCGGATAAAATGGGGAGGTGTTGACTAGGCCAACCGTGTCGGCAAATTCCGGCATCTTCGAGACTGCGAGCATGCCGGTGTTCACCTCATTGGCAAAAGCCGCATTCTTGAATCCAAACATGCCCAAGGTGCCGCACACGAAGGGCATCTTCGGTGTCTTCACCTTTTCGCGGAAATCGCGGATCATCTGAGCGAGCAATTCGCCGTAAGCTGGATTGCCCAGGTCACTGTAGCCTTGAAACCAGACCAAGCCGCCGACCTCGTAGCCGACCTTGGGATCATATCCGGGGTAATATTTTCCGGGATCGGCCAATACCTTTTCGATCTGCGGCATGGCTAGCCCCCAGCACCAGCCGGGACCGCCACTGGCTGCGGGCGCAAGGCGTGGCGTGAACTCGCGGCCTTCTTTTTTCGCCAGCTCGGCCTGCTCCTTATTGGAAGCTTCGCGGCTTGCTTTTTCGATCGGGGTCTCTACGCCATCGAGCGACCAGGGGCGCCATGCGCTGGACAGGGAGGTGTTGCCCCACGAGCATTTCACCAGCAGAATCGGTGCGTTCACCAAGCGTTCCAGAGTGATGCCAAGGCCGTATTCCGGGCCGATCAAGTTCGGCGCCCCACCATAGCCGACAGAGAGCGGCCCGTAGGTGGTGGACTTGATTCCCTCACCTTCCGACCCCGCGATGGCACCGTAGCCGAAAATCCGAGTTCGCTCGGCGATGGGCAGCTTGAGGTGCTTGCGGGCCATTTCCGCGTAGGCGGCGCGGTGCTTTTCGGCTTCCGTGAAAACACTGCCCTTGGGCACTTTCAGCACGAGCGACTTGTCTTTTACGGCGGCCGCGATCTCGGCATCAAAGACATCAAAGTCCTCTGGCTTGGTGCCGTTCAGGTAGATGTCGCGCACGCGCTGTGCCTCGGTCGTGATCTCTTTTTCCCGGTTGGCCAGCTCGTTGTAAGCATCACTAACGGTGAACTTGTTTTCCGGCGAATCGAGGATCTCGGCGATCTGCTTGTAGATTCCCTCTTGCTCCGCCTTTTCGTCGAGGAAGGCATACATGGTGTCGCGGCCCCCGCCTTCTTTCGGCTTTGGCCCCCAGGCGGCCTCGTCCCACTGGATGCCGTTGACACCTTTGACGCGCTGGCGCCATTTCATGCGGGATTTTTCACGAGCATCGACCAGCGCGTCTAGTTCGGCTTTGCGTGGCCCTTCGTAGTAGCGCACGCCGCTCCAGTAAAAGTTCCAGTCGAAGTAGCGGGACTTGGTGAGGCAGGCCTCGCGCGGCGGGACATACTGCGGCTGGGTGAGATACCAAGCGGTCTTCACATCGGCGAGACCGACCATGTTGGATTGGCCAAGGCAGATGACAATTTGCAGTTTTTCTTTTTTGAGTGGGGATTGCTCCGCAGAACCGGGATGGGTTGGGAAAAAAAACGCCGCCATGAGGGCGGTGGTGGACAGGAGTGGGTGGCGTTGCATAACGATTTCAAAGCTACTTCCAAGGACACCTTGTTGTTTCGAGGACACCTGGTTTAATCCACAATATTTGCATGACCAACTGATCCTGATATAACCAAGTGAATTTACCTGCGAATCACCCGTGCTTGAGTTGACAAGGAGATGCGCGGACACTCGACGCATTGGCTTCCCATGGGATGGGGGATCGGAGTCCGCCGCTCTTTGTTGGGGAATGTGGGTGATGCGGACTCATGGCGAATTCACCGCGCTCAGCCGGCCGAAGAGTTTGGCTCCGCCTGCCGGGATGTCGGCGATCACATTGATGTAGTTGCCGTCGTCGGTGGTGTCGAAGACCACGCCGTTGACGGTGGCGTCCTCATCGGGCACCGCCGCCTCGTTGCTGGTCCATGGGATGGCCAGGCCCATGTCGTTGCTGGATTGAACCTTGAGCACCACACCACCGCGCTTCGTGGATTTGAGGCAGCGGAAGGTGAGGCGGAGGTAGGCTCCGCTGCGAGTGGCCGCAGGCAGTTTGTTGAGTGCGTTTTCGGCAGGAGTGGCGGCACCTAACAACCATGCCATGCCGTTGTCCACGCCGTCGTTGTTGGCGTCGGCATCGAAGGCGACGCCGGTTCCGGCCCAGGCTTGGTAGGGGGAGGAGACGAGGTAGCCGTTGGCATTCAGGATATAGGTGCCGGGTCCACTGCCATTGACGCTGATTCTGGCGAGTTGACCGCTCGTGAGGTCGTCGGCGCTGTCGCCGAAACGCAGTGACGTGGCTCCCAGGGTGCCGTTGATGTTGAGCGTGCCGCCGGTCCAATCCACCGATTTGCTATCGGCGAAGACGAGTGCGGCGCCGGGGCCGAGGTTGATGACGGCGTTGCCGGTGACATCCAGGGTTCCGGCGCTGTCCGAGCGTGTGTCCGCGTCGAGCGTGGCGGTGGCGATGGTGACGTTTGAGGAATTCGGAATGACGTTGTTCGCGCCCAGTCTCAGCGTGCCCGCGTAAACCGTAGTGGGGCCGGTGTAGGTGTTGGTGCCGGAAAGGGTCAGCGTGCCTGTGATATTTTTTGTGAGACCTGCCCCGTCATTGATCTGGGCGACGTTGCGCAGGGTGCCGCTGCGGAAATCGAGCGTGCCAATGTTTTTCTTACCTGTGCCAGTGGTGCCGCCGATGCTGCCGCCGTTCAGATCCAGGGTGCCTCCGGCCAGGGTCAGGGAGGTGGTGGAGGCGCCAGCACCCACCGAGGTGTCGAAGATGCCATTTGCAGGGGAAGCGGATGTGTTCACGTTTACCGTGCCGCCATTGATGACCAGCGTGCTGGTCGGAGTGGCGGTTCCGGCCGTGGCGGCAGCCAGGAGCAGGTTGCCGGAGATGTTCACCACCCCGGTGGCGGCGGAATTCGCCGTTGCACCACCGATGGTGAATCCACTGTTGATGGCGCCAGACGAGGTGCCGCCTGCGACTCCCATTTGGATGGTGTTGGCGGTGAAAGTGCCCGTATCAAAAGTCACGGTTGCACCGACCGTGCCGCCACCGGCGCCTGATTTTTGGCCGATGGTGACGGTGCTGGCATTGACGGTCACGTTGCGACCGGCGAGGAGGAGGTTGTTGTTTCCGTTGTAAGTTCCAGCGCTCGAATGTCCGATGGTGATCAACGAGCTGCCGCTGCCATCTGCGCCAGTGATCACCAACGAGCCTCCGCTGCCGGGAAATAGAATTTGACCGGGTGATTTCACGCCTCCGATGTTGATGACCGGAGCCTGGATGGCATTGGTGCCTGGGCCGAGAGTGAGAGTGCTCAGGCCACCAGAGTTGCCGGTGGAGGTAAATCCCACCGAGAGGGTGCCGACGTTGATGATATTGGTGCTGTTGGCGAGAGTGAGGGTGCCGACGCTCCTGTTGTTCATACCCAGCGAAAAACTACCGTTGGGAGACTGGACACGAAATGCAGCGAGGCCCGAGAGGTTCACCACGGAGTTGCTGTGTTGCTCACTCATATGGAAATTGCCATTGACCACAAGCGAGCCTCCCGTCCCGGCGGTGCCTGTGCTGAGGTTGGTGATGGAGCGGACTGCTTCCGTCCCAATGACTCCGGACTGGAAGCCAGAAACGGTTAGGGTGCTGCCACTGGCGATGGAAAGCAGGCCACTGGTGGTGGTGAGGGTATTGGACTTGATCGCGAGGGAGCCAAGTGTGGCACTGGTATTGAGGGTAAGGTTACCCACGGTGCCAAGCACTCCAGCGGAGCCAGTGCCCAGCGAGAGGGAGGCGTTATTGGCTCCGAGAGAGCCGCCTGCGTTGACTTGCAAGGTGCCTTGCCGGATGGCTACTGCGCCAATGTAGGTGTTGTTTGCGGAAAAAACGAGGTTTCCGGCGCCGGATTTCTCCAGTGTCAGCGCACCCGAAATCGGCCCGTTTGCAGTGATGCTGCGGCCGTTTGCGATGTTCCATGTCTGATTCTCTCCGAGATAGACCGGGTGATTGAGAGTGAGGTTCACCGTAGATGCCGACATGTCGATGCCCGCACTGCCAAGGATGAGATTCCTACTACTCGTGAAGTTGAGAGGCCCGGCGGGGTTGTTGATGATGAGTCCGGACCAGCTTATATCGGTGCCAAAGCTCATGTTGCCAGCGAGCGAGGTGGCATTCCAGGTTGCCGTATCAAGCAAGCCCGGCACCGAAGCGGGCGTCCACGCGTTGCCATTGTCCAGATCCGCTCCGCCGGGAGTCTTGATGAACGAAGTGGGTGGGCTCTCGATGGTTAGAATCAGTTGCGATCGATCTGATGCAACTGAGTTTTCGCGCGAAGCGTAGCTGACGTCGCCATTGGCTCCGTGATTGTCGGTGGACATGATGCGGAGGGAAAGCAGCTTGCCGGGCTTCGACAGTGCGTCCTGGAACTCCGAGGTGACGGTAAACTCCGCAGCTTGGCCCTTGACGGGTAGCCACTGTGCGAAGAGTTTTCCCGCAGCGGGCTTGTTGGCGAAGGTGATCGTCGTCTCGCCCCACGTATCGTCGCTAACCAGGGTCGCACAGCTTTCGTTGCCAGCCTGAGCGCTGGTGGTTCCGCCAAGCCTCACTTTGGCGTGGAGGATTTTTCCGGTAACACCACTGAGATCCCACCGAAGGAAGGTTTCGCGAGTTAAGTCAGCATTCGTGTCTTGCTTGGTCTGAAGCGACGTGGCGGTTCCAAAGTTTGTCGTCGCATTGACGCCGCCCTGCACAAAGGCATCGGCCACGGGAGTGAGCGCAAGGGTGGTGACGGAAGGCTGTGCTTTTTGCACCTGGAGATGCAGCACGGCGAAGTCCACCAAGCAGTTTCCGCCTAGCAGCCTGTCGGACTTAGAGCAACTTCTCCGAAGTATTTCCAGCGATGCGGCGTA
>JAIFNK010000174.1:0-13305 GCA_020047775.1 Akkermansia sp.
GACGTCCCCACCGGCCGCTTCGCCAAGCCCGCCTGGATCTTCCCGGAACTCGGCACGGTCGATCCCCAGGCCTCGAAACCCGAGCGCCTCAAGCAACTCGCCGCGCTGATGACCCACCCGCAGAACGGCCGCTTCACCCGCACCATCGTCAACCGCCTCTGGCAGCGCCTCATGGGCCGCGGCATCGTCCACCCCGTCGATGCCATGGACACCGAACCGTGGAACGTGGACCTGCTGGACCACCTCGCCAGCCAGTTCACCGACGACGGCTACGACCTCCGCAAGGCGCTCGCCCACATCGCCACCTCGGCGATCTATCAGTCGGCACCGGTCATCACCGGCGACCCGGCGAAAACCGAATTCCGCGGCCCCCTCCCCAAGCGCCTCACCGCCGAGCAGTTTGTGGACGCCGTGTGGTCGCTCACCGGCACCTCGCCGACCGAAGCCAACAAGGCGATCCAGACCGTCCGCGCCAAACCCGCCCCCACCGCGAAGATCCGGGCGTCCCTCGTCACCGCGGACCTCCTGATGCGGGCCCTCGGCCGCCCCAACCGCGAGCAGATCGTCAGCATGCGGCCGGACAACCTCACCACGCTCGAAGCCATCGACCTTGCCAACGGCAACCAGCTCGCCGACCTGCTCAAGCGCGGAGCCGCCACCCTCGCCACCCCACCCCCGGACACCGCCACCCTCATCGAAACCCTCTTCCTCCGCGCCCTCTCCCGCCCGCCCACACCCCGCGAAAAAAACGGCCTCGTGAGCGCCATCGGCCCGCAACCGTCCAGCCAGAAAATCGAAGACCTGCTATGGATGATCATCCTGCTCCCGGAATTCCAGTTCGTCCGCTGATCCCCTAACCCATTCCCGCCATGTCCCATTCCAACGAGTCCACGGAACCCACCTCGCGCCGCCAGTTCCTGCAAGCGCTCTCCGCATCCAGCCTCGCCGCGCTGATGTCCGGAGCTCCCCGCCTCAGCGCCGCGGAGGAAGCGGTGAAAAACCCGCCCGCCAAGGCCGACTGCTGCATTCTCCTGTGGCTGGCCGGCGGCATGGCGGCTCCGGAAATGTTCGACCCGAAGGCCTATCAGCCGTTCCAGAAAGGCCTGGCGGTTGAAAAAGTGCTCAGCACCTTTCCCTCGATTCCCACCGCCCTCGACGGCGTCCGCATCAGCGAAGGACTCACGGAAATCGCGAAGGTCATGGACCGCGCCACCCTCATCCGCTCGCACGTCCAGCCGGACCTCGGCACCATCCTCCACTCGCGCCACCAATACCACTGGCACACCGGATACGTCCCGCCTCAAACGGTCGCCGCCCCCCACATCGGCGCCTGGATGGCCCGCATCCTCGGCCCGCGCAACCCGGTCATGCCGGCCTTCATCAACATCGGCCAGCGCCTCGAAGGCGTGGGCGAGAGCGAGGAACTCAAGGCCTTCACCACCGCCGGCTTCTTCGGCGCGGAGTTCGGCCCCTTCAACCTCCCCTACCCCGACGAAGCCGCCCGCTCGGTCAAGCCGCCCGAGGGCATGGACGCCGGACG
The DNA here is from genome assembly GCA_020047775.1 of Akkermansia sp. Taxonomy (GTDB): domain Bacteria; phylum Verrucomicrobiota; class Verrucomicrobiia; order Verrucomicrobiales; family Akkermansiaceae; genus Luteolibacter. The sequence goes on from JAIFNK010000174.1 coordinate 1,541, forward strand.
CTTCGCCAACCGCTACCAGCTCTATCGGAAACTCGTCGATGCCAACCCGCACCGCGATTTCATGAGCGACCACCAGCAAGAATCCATGCTCCGCTCGCTCGACAACGCCCACCGCCTGCTCAGCTCGAAAGACAAGGTCGCCTTCGACCTCACCACCGAGAAAAAGGAAGTGCTCGACGCCTATGGCTCCGGACGTTTCGGCCGCGGCTGCCTGCTCGCCCGCCGGCTCGCCGAGACCGGCGCGCGCTTCATCGAAGTCACCACCGAATACATCCCCTTCATCCACTGGGACACCCACGAAAACGGCCACGAAACCGTCGTCCGCCTCAAGCAGGAAATCGACCGGCCCATCGCCCAACTCATCCGCGACCTCGAACAACGCGGCATGCTCGACCGCACCCTGGTCGTCATTGCCAGCGAGTTCAGCCGCGACATGATGATGGAAGGCGCGCCGGGCTCGCAGGCAAGGGATCAATCCCGCGCCAAGTCCGACACCCTGGAGCAAGCGAAACACTATGGCCTCCACCGCCACTTCACTGGCGGATCCTCCGTCGTCATGTTCGGCGGCGGCATGAAAAAGGGTCACCTCCACGGTGCCACCGCCGAGGAGCGCCCGCTGGTCGCCATCAAGGACCCCGTTTCTATCAGCGACCTCCACGCCACCATCTTCACCGCCATGGGCATCAGCCCGAAAAGCGTCTTTGACATCGAAAAACGCCCCTTCTACGCCACCGTGGACGGCAAAGGCGTGCCGGTCGGCTCGGTCTTCGCCTGAGTTGGTAGGGCTTCCCATCTCATCGCCGGCGTCATTTTAGATGATGGTTTGGGACCGGCATCCACGTAGAATTACCCGATGCAATCCCGAAAAATCCTCCTGGCATGGTTGCTCTCGTCATTCGTCGCACTCGGCGCGGGAAAACCTAACATCCTCCTCGTCATGGTGGACGACCTCGGGTTCTCCGATATCGGCTGTTACGGCTCGGAGATCGAAACCCCGAACCTCGACCGCCTCGCCGCGAACGGCACCCGCTTCTCGCAGTTTTACAACACCGCCAAATGCCATTCCTCGCGCGTGAGCCTCCTGAGCGGACGTTGGTGCCGTCAGGCCGGCGACGAAAGCCTGGACCGCGCGGTGACGATCCCCGAGGTGCTCGCCCCCGCCGGTTATTTCACCGCAATGACCGGCAAGTGGCACCTCAGCCGGCAGCCGACGGACTTCGGCTTCCAACGCTTTTTCGGCCACCTCTCCGGTGCCTGCAACTACTACAAGGGCGACAAAACCTTCCAGCTCAACGGTGAGCCGTGGAAAGTGCCCGCGGAGGGATTCTACACCACCGTGGCGAACGTGGATCACGCGCTGGACTTCCTCGGCGAGGCCCGCACCGAGAAAAAACCGTGGTTTCTCTACATCGCCTTCAACGCGCCGCACGCCCCATTGCAACCACTCGAAGCGGACTATAAAAAATACCTCGGGCGTTACGACATCGGCTGGGATGCCGTCCGCACCGCGCGGCTCGCCAAGCAGAAAAAACTCGGCCTGTTCGGTCGCGACGTGGAGCCGTCACCCCGGCCCGCCAACATCCCGGCGTGGGACAAACTCGCGCCCGAGACGCGCGCCTGGGAGGCACGCCGCATGGCCGCTTATGCGGGACTCATTGACCGCGTGGACCAGGAACTGGGCCGCCTGATCCGCGATCTCGAAGCCAAGGGAGAACTCGACAACACGCTCATCCTCTTTCTATCCGACAACGGCGCGTGTCCTTATGATCGCTTGAATCAAGGGGTGGATCGCGAACCTTATTTGCCCGACACCCAGTGGACCGACAGCACCGGCTGGGCATGGGCGCGCAACAGCCCGTTCCGCTATTACAAACAGAACCAGTTCGAAGGCGGCATCGCCACGCCCGCCATCGTCCACTGGCCCGCCGGGTTGAAGTTGAAGGCCGGTTCGCTGGTGCATTCGCCCGCCCATTTGGTGGACGTGCTGCCGACCTTCGCGGAAGTCGCCGCCGCGAAAATTCCCGACGTTTTTCCCGGCCGCGAACCCACGCCGCTCGCGGGCGTTTCGCTCGCCCCGATCTTCGCAGGCAAGCCGCTGACCCGGCGTCCGCCGATTCATCTGCTGTTCGGGAGCGACCGCGGACTCCGCGACGGGGATTGGAAACTCGTGAGTTTCCAGAGCGGACCCTGGGAACTCTACAACCTCGCGGACGACCGCGCGGAACTCCACAACCTCGCCGCCGCGAATCCCGACATCGTCACCCGCATGGCCAAGCAATGGCTGGACATGAGTCTCAATGTGCTGCATGCCCCCGCCCGGGAAACCACTCCGGTCGCCGCAACCGCGAAGGACCACACGCACCGCGAATGGTCGGTTTACGACCGCGGCACGGATACCGGCACGCGGGCCAAATCTACCGGCAAGAAGAAAAAGTCCGACTAACACCAACATGTCCCTATCAGCCCTCGAATTGTTCACCATCGGCATCGGTCCGTCCTCCTCCCACACGGTCGGCCCGATGCGCGCCGCCTGCCAGTTTGTCCGGAAGATCGAGTCGGAAGGCCTTGCGCCACGGGTCGCCCGGCTGCGTTGCGATCTCTATGGCTCGCTCGCCGCGACCGGCAGGGGCCACGGGACGGACGGCGCAGTTTTGTTGGGATTTCTCGGCGAGGAACCTGAAACCGTCGATGTGGACGCCGCACCCGCACGCCTCGCGGAGCTGCGTGCCAGCAAGCGCCTGCGCCTCCCCTGGGGCGCGGACCTCGGGTTCGATGAAAAGCACGACCTGGATTTCAAACGACTCAAACCGCTTCCACTCCACCCGAACGGAATGCATTTCATGGCGCTCGACGCGGCGGGTGAAATCGTCCTCGAGGACGTCGTCTACTCGGTCGGTGGCGGATTCATCGCGACCGAAGCCATGATGAAACAACCCGCCCCGGACGGGATCCCCCTGCCCTATCCGTTCAAAAACGCGGCGGAGCTGATGTCGCATTGCGAATCCTCCGGGCTGACCGTCAGTTGCCTGATACTTGCGAACGAGTCGGCGTTCCGCCCCGAAGCCACCACGCGCGGGAAACTCGACGCGATCTGGGCCGCCATGCAGGCCTGTGTGAAACGCGGCTGCAACGGCGAGGGCACCCTGCCCGGCGGACTCCACGTCAAACGCCGCGCGAAGGGCATCCACACGAATCTCATCAACTCGCCCGAAGCGGCCCTCAAGGACCCCCTCACCATTCTCGACTGGGTGAACCTCTACGCGCTCGCCGTGAACGAGGAGAACGCCGCCGGTGGCCGGGTCGTCACCGCACCGACTAACGGAGCCGCCGGAATCATTCCCGCAGTGCTCCATTACGCGGTGCGCTTCCGGCACTCGCCGTTTCCCGACGGAGTCCACCGCTTCCTGCTAACCGCCGCGGCGATCGGCATGCTCTACAAGCGCAACGCCTCGATCTCCGGCGCGGAAGCCGGCTGCCAGGGCGAGGTCGGAGTCGCCTGCTCGATGGCCGCCGCCGGATTGGTCGAGTTCCTCGGCGGCACCCCCAAGCAAGTGGAAAACGCCGCGGAAATCGGCATGGAGCACAATCTCGGCCTGACCTGCGACCCCATCGGTGGCCTCGTCCAGATTCCCTGCATCGAGCGCAACGCCATGGCCTCGGTCAAGGCGATCAACGCCTCGCGCCTCGCCCTATCCGGCGACGGCTCGCATTTCGTCTCCCTCGACAAGGTCATCCAGACGATGCGCGACACCGGCCGCGACATGAAATCGAAATACAAGGAGACCTCGCGCGGCGGTCTGGCGGTCAGCGTGGTGGAATGCTGACCCCGCCCCGGCGCGGGCCAGCCGGCCCGGTACCCTGAACGATCTTTCGCAATCGAAATCCAAGTGTTGACACCCGGGTGCATCCGCCTTACTCACTCGCCCCCGCGCCATGCGAATGGCGGAGTAGCCAAGTGGTAAGGCAATGGTTTGCAAAACCGTCATTCGAGGGTTCGATTCCCTCCTCCGCCTCCATCTAAATTCCTTGAAACAAGCGACTTAGAGAGGAACCCGAAAGTTAGACAATCCTTCGGAAACGCACCAAAATGCGCCCCATTGCACCGAATACGGGCAATCAAAGGGCAATGAATTTTGATCAGCCTGTTACACCTGCCCCGCGCTGGATCGCAGTCGCGATGGACGAAGAGGTGTCTTAGGGATGGCTTCGGCCCATGGAAATGGACTGGAAACACCGGATTGCCCTCTCGAAACTTTCAGAGGGATGCACCTATGGAGAGACTGCGGTCGCGGTTTCGATCCCTCGGATGACTTTTTGGCGATGGATCGATTCCTCCCCCGACTTTGCCCAAGCAGTCGTTTTATTACTGGATTGATCCCGACGTCGGTTCACAAACATCGCGCCCCTCCATGCTGCACCTTGGCTCTCCGCAGGGACCGCCCGATGCTCCCCAAAGACCGCAGCATCTTCGAGCAGGACGCCGTGCTTGCCTACGACGAAAAAATCCACCGCCGCGATCCCGCCACCGGCGAAATCCTCACCCTCTGGGACGGCCACAGCACCAAACCCCACCCCATCACTGGCAAGGAAGTCGTGCAAGGCTGTTGCAAACGCTTCGGCTTCATCACCACCAACTCCATCCACCAAACCTTCAACCGCTGCGTCATGGAGGGATTTCTTCAAGGCAGGGACGGATCTCCGAGCCGTCCGGCGGATGGGAAGCGGATGGCAAAGAACAAGAAAAGCTCCCGGGATCATCCCTTGGAAGATTCATCCTCCACCCATCTTCACGGACTGCCCGGAGGTCGGTCCCTGCCCATCCACCTCGCCTACGCCATCCCCGACCACCCCTGGATTGACTCCGCCGACGGCGCAGCCGTCCGCATCGCCATGACCGTCGCCGCGCCCGGCCACGCCGAGGGCATCCTCGAAAAAGTCATCACCGAAATCGCCCACGAAGACGGTGAGAACGAAGTGACTCTACTAAGGAGCGGGGGCCTTATTGCCCCCAATCTTCAAATCGGCGCGGACGTCTCGTCCCGCACGCCTCTCGGAGCCAACGCAACTCTCGCTCACAGAGGAGTTCAGACCATCGGCGCTGGTTTCATCATTTCACCGGACGAGGCAACAGCTCTTGGATTTCCTCGATACTCCTGCCCGTTGGGGACGATGAAGGCTTGGACCTTGAGTCCTGTAACTGTTTCAAAATAGCGGGCGGCGTCGGACAATTCCGGGGAATAGCCCCCCCAGGATCAGCGGGCTTTCAAACTCGCGCTCCCGGCCCCGTCATTTCCAAGAATGAGCCGATGAACCCCGCAACATTCCTCCGTCAGCTGTCGTATCCGCCTTTGTCATGAAAATCATCCTTCCCACGCTGGGCATCCTGACCACCCTTTTCAGCAGCACCCTGTCGGCCACCGCAGAATCCGACCGCACCCAATGGTTCCGCGAAGCCCGCTTCGGCATGTTCATCCACTGGGGCATCTATGCCGTGCCCGCCGGTGAGTGGGAAGGCGAGACGATCAAAGGCATCGGCGAGTGGATCATGCGCTTCAAAAAGATCCCCGTGGCGAAATACCAATCCTATGCACCGGAATTCACCGCCGCGAAATACGACCCGGAAGCCTGGGCCGACCTCGCGAAAAAGGCCGGCATGAAATACGTCGTCATCACTTCCAAGCACCACGACGGTTTCGCGCTCTTTGACTCCGCTGTTAGCGACTGGGATGTGATGGCCTCCGGGGCCAAGCGCGACCTGCTCGATCCGCTCGCCAAGGCCGTGCGTGCGCGCGACATGAAGTTTGGCCTCTACTATTCTCAATCCCAGGACTGGACCCACCCCGGCGGTGCCACCAGCGGAGACATCGGCAAGGTCTGGGATCCCGCGCAAAAGGGCGACTACGACCAATACCTGAAAACCATCGCCCTGCCACAAGCGCGCGAAATCATCGACCGCTACAACCCCGCCATTCTGTGGTGGGACACCCCGCAGAAAATGACGCCCGCGCGCGTCGCCCCGTTCGCGGAACTGATGGCCAAGCACCCGCACATCATCAACAACAACCGTCTCGGCGAGGGATTCCAAGGCGACACCAAAACCCCCGAGCAACACATCCCGCCACGCGGATTTCCCGGCCAGATGTTCGAGGTCTGCATGACCATGAACGACACCTGGGGCTACAAGAAAAACGACCAGAACTGGAAGAGCTCCCAACGCCTCATCCAGATGCTTTCCGACATCGCCAGCAAGGGCGGCAACCTGCTGCTCAACATCGGACCGCGCGCCGATGGCTCGATCCCGCAGGAAACCATCGACCGCCTCGAAGCCATCGCCCGCTGGATGGACGTCAACAGCCAGGCCATTCACGCCACCGATGCCAGCCCGTTCCCGCGCCGCCTGCCATGGGGACGCGTGACACAAAAGGCCGGCAAGAATGGCGGCACCACCCTCTTCCTCCACGTCTGGGACTGGCCCGCCGATGGCAAAATCCTCCTGCCCACGCTGAAGGAAGTTCCCACCACGGGGGGCATGCTCAAGGGCGGTGCTGCCATCACCGCAGAACGCACACCCGATGGCATCATCCTCCAACTTCCCGGCAAAGCCACCGATCCCGATGTGTCCGTCGCCCGCTTGGAATTCCCCGGTGCGCTCACCATCACCCAGGAAGCCTGCAACACTCCGTCCCCGGATGGCACGCTCACCCTGCCCGCGCTCGACGCCGATCCGCACGGTGCCGTCGGAGGCAACATCCGCGTCGAAGGTTCCGGCGCGGATGCCTACCTAACGGACTGGAAGCGGAATGAATATCGCGTCGAATACCACATGAAAACCGGCAAGGCCGGCAAGTGGTCGGTGCAAGCCGAAGTCGCCGCCCCGAACGCTGCAAAGCTCACTGTGACCGTCAACAAGTCCTCCCATACCGTGGAAATCCCCGCCACCGGTACCGCCCGCACATGGAAACCCATCCCCATGGGTATCATCGAACTGCCCGCGGAGGAAACCATCCTCGAGCTCAAGCCCGCGGCTGATGCTTGGAGCCCGATCGAACTGCGCAAGCTCACACTCACCCCGGTGCCATAAGCTCGCTCGTGAAACCGCAGCGCCCCACCGACACATCTCCCCCGGATTTACGGTCCCCATGAAATTGTCTGTTCTGATCCCGCTGGCCCTCAGCCTCGCCGTCGTGTGCGATCGGGCAGACGCCCGGAAACCCGTCAAAGTCTTCGTCCTCGCGGGCGATGAAACCATGCTGCGCCAGGGAAGCATCGACGGCTGCGCCAGAGAACCTGGAAAAAAGAACACACCTCCCGCAGACAGACCCGGCACACTGCTCTCCGTTCTCAAGGACCAACCCCGGTATTCCTTCCTCCGGGATGCCCGTGGAAACTGGACCAAGCGCGATGACGTCGTCCTCTACGATGCCCATCCGCTTTCTAACAACACTCGCGCACCGGGCAGCCTGTTGCAAATCCCCGGCGACCCCGCCGACCCATGTGGCTTCGGAGTCGGAGTTGAACACCTGTTCGGTCACATCGTCGGTGAAGACAGCAAAGACCCTGTCCTGCTCATCCGTTTCGCCACCAAACATCCCACCTGGTTCTCCCGCGGCTCGCGTTCGCTCGGCTACGATTTCCTGTCACCGTCAGGCGGCGGCGGACTCGATCTCGACGGCGGCTGGGACGTGATCCACTTCAACCACGGTGTCTGGGACCAGGCGACCCTCGACCCCAAAACCGGCCAACGCGCCGAACCCGGCAAGGGCGTGATCCGCATCTCCATCGAGGACTACGAAAAAAACCTCCGCACCATCGTCGCCCGCCTCAAGCAGACCAAGGCCACCTTGATCTGGGCCCACACCACACCGATCCTTGTCGGCTCCGAGCCGGGATACGTCGGTGGGGAAATGGTGGACAAATACAATGCCGTCGCCGCTAAAGTCATGCAGGAAAACGGCGTGCTCATCGATGATCTCAACGCCGAATGCCGCCGCCAGGGCAAGCCCAAGGCACTCAATGTCCACGACGTCGGCAACCTCGCGCCCAAGGTCACGGAAGTTGTCCTAGCCGCGCTCAAGTCCCGCGAAACCCTCTCCCGCCCGCTCCCCCGGGTCCTTTTCATCGGCGATTCCATCACCGGCACCTACTGGGCGCAGGTCCAGAAAAACCTCGATGGCAAGGCCTTCGTCGCCAAGAACCCCGGCAATGGCGAACACTCCGGCACCGGCGCTCGCATGGTTGACCGATGGGTCGATCTCAAGCAATACCTGCTCAACGGTCAGGAATATCTCGAACTCATCGACTCGATAAAAACCGTGCTCGCGGATATCGACCGCTATGCCCCCGCCTTCGCCGGGCACCAACCTGAACTCGCCGGCTTCGTCTGGTTCCAGGGCATCGCCGACGCCAACTCGCCCGCCTTTGCCGATGCGTATGCCAAAAACCTGACAGGACTCATCCAGGACATCCGCCGCGAGTTCGATTCCCCGCGGCTTCCCTTCGTCGTCGCCGCTCTCGGCCAAAACGGCGAAAAAATGACCCCCAACCAACGCAAGGTCCACGCCGCCCAAATGGCCGCCGCACAAACCAGCCCGCACGTCGCCGCCATCGACACCATCCCGTTCTTCATCCCCAAGGAAAAATCGCCCGGCGGTCGCGAGTGGGACTGGCACAACAACGCCGGGTCCTATCTCCTCATCGGGGAAGCCATGGGCAAGGCGATCTCAACACTCCCGCAAAACTAACCGCAGAAGCAAGCCCGGGGGCAAGCTGGCAAATCAGATCGCCCTCAACGAGGAGTCCGTGTGGTCCGGCTCCCGCCACAACTGGAACCGCGAAAACGCATCGCAAAACCTCCCCAAAATCCGAGAACTCCTGCTCGCCGGGAAAAACGACGAAGCCGAAGCACTCGTGAACCAATCCTTCACCTGCACCGGCGGCGGATCAGGCGGCGGCGCCCGCGGCCCCTGGGGCTGCTTCCAGGAACTCGGCAATCTCAACCTCGTCTGGGCGTCGGACACCAAACCACTGCCACTCAACGAGTGGAAATACTCAATGATCCAAGCGCCGGAAGGTGCCGACGGCCGCAAACCCCATCAGGAAATCCTGCAACTCGTCGCCGACGCGGTGAAATCCTCCACCGATTCCCGCAGCTGGACCGACTATGTCCTCGCCGGCGGCAAAGCCGTGAAGGGTCCCGCCAACTCGAAAAAGACGAACGCGTCGTACTCCGCCACCACCTGGAACTGACAAAAAATCAAATCGCCGAACTCGGCACGCTGCGCATCGACAACGCCGCCCGCCAGGGCCAGGTCTATGTGAACGGCAAAGAGGTCGGCGAGCTTCCCGGCTGGCAGGCCTCGGGCCACGACAGATTCGAGCGCGACATCCGCAAGTTCCTCCAACCCGGCGCCAACGACATCGCGATCTATTGCTCGAACTACCGCCGCCAGGGCCAGTTGCCCGTTTCCATTTCCCTCGATCCGCTTGCGCAAACGCAAAACTACCGCCGCAGTCTCGACCTGGGCAATGCGGTTTCCACCGTGACCTATCAGAAAAACGGCATCACTTACACCCGCGAAGCCTTCGCCAGCGCTCCGGATGAAGTGATGGTCTTCCGTTTCACCGCCGACCAGCCCGGAAAAATCTCGTTCGATGCCACACTCGACCGCCTCCAGAACTTTGAAACCACCGCCGACGGCACCCACGGACTGCTCATGACCGGCCGCACCGCCAGCGGCCAACAAGGAGTCGATGACCTGCAATTCGTCGCCCGCCTCCACGCCCTCAACACCGGCGGAAAAGTCACCGTCGATGGCGCCAACCTAACGGTCGCCTCCGCGGATGAAGTCATTCTGTTCGTCGCCGCCGCCACCGATTACCAAGGCTTCGCCGACCGCGGCACCGCAGATCCCGTGCAAGCCACCACCGCCGACATCGCCAAGGCGAAAACCAAAACCTACGCCCAACTCCGCACCGCCAGCATCGCCGACCACCGCGGTTACTTCGACCGCATGACCATCTCACTCGACGACGGCACCCAGGCCAGCCGCAAGGCTGCCGCGCTGCCCACCGACCAACGCCATGCCGCCCTTGCCAAAGGCGGAACCGATCCCGCGCTCGCCGAGCTTTATTTCAACTACGGCCGCTACCTGCTCATCGGCAGCTCGCGCCCCGGCTCCATGCCCGCCAACCTGCAAGGCATCTGGGCCGAGGGCATTCAAACTCCCTGGAACGGCGACTATCACATCGATATCAACGTCCAGATGATGAAGTGGAACCCACCCACCGCCACGTCTCCCACCTCTATGGACTGCATCCGCACGACGAGATCGGCATCCTCAACACCCCCGAACTCGCCAAGGCCGCGCGGGTCACCCTCGAACGCCGCGGCGACGCCAGCACCGGTTGGTCGATGGCCTGGAAATCCAACTTCTGGGCCCGCCTCCACGATGGCAACCACGCCCACAAGTTGTTGAACATGCTCATCACCAAAGGCGGTAAAAACCTCTTCTGCCTGCATCCCCCGTTCCAGATCGACGGCAACTTCGGCGGCACCGCCGCGATTGCGGAAATGCTCCTGCAAAGCCACGGCAGCACCATCCACCTGCTCCCCGCGCTGCCCGACGCCTGGCCTAACGAAAAAACCACCGGCCTCCGCGCCCGCGGTGGCCACCACGTCGATCTCGAGTGGAAGGAAGGCAAGATCACCAGCTACAAGATCCGCTCCAAACAACCCGTCGAGGTCAAAGTGCGCGTCCACGGAGAAACGAAAACCATCCTTACCGAAAGCCTCCAACCCTAGCGTGGCCGCGTGAGACCGCGGCGGTTCGGGCTTTTCCGGCCGCCCGGTGCAGGCAAATCGCCACCGAGCTCAAAGACCGTCAGCCCCACCCATAGCGGCGCGTCTGCGACCGGCGCACTTCAACTTCTACCGCCGGAGGCTTCCGGCATCCGCGCCTGCCGCCATTCCCGGATTTCCATTGATCCGGCCCGCCCGATCCACACACTCGTATCCATGAACGAACCGCTAAACCCGCCGCCGGGCAAACCCGCCGGACCGAGAGAGCTTTCCTTATGCCCCTGCAAGAGCCGCGAAACCTATGCCGCCTGCTGCCAGCCGTTCCACCTCGGCCGGGCAAAACCCGAAACCGCCCTGCAGCTCATGCGCTCCCGCTACACTGCCTACTTTTTCCGGCTCGTCGATTACCTCGTCTCCACCACCCACCCGGACACCCGCGAGCCCGGCTTGAAGACCCGCCTGGAAGAGACCATCCACGAAACGAACTGGCGCTTCCTCACCATCGTCACGACCTCCAAGGGCGGCACCGACGACAAAGCCGGCAAGGTCGAATTCGTCGCCGAATATTTTGAAAGCGGCCAACCGCACGAACTCCACGAACGCTCCCGCTTCAAACGCTACAAAGGAGCCTGGAAATACCTCGACGCCAAAGGCTGAGAACCGGCGGAGCCCACCTCTAACGGCGCGCCAGCAACCGTCGCACTTCAATATGGAGTAGGCACCTTATTGTCCCTTTCTTCGCTGCGGTTGAGGAAAAGAGGCGACAATAAGGTCGCCACTCCTTAGCTGGCAAAATTACAAATCCTGATGCGCGGCAGTAAAACGAGTGCCAGTTGATAGAAAGTCAATCATACGATCAACTGTTCACGTCTCCGCTTGGGCCCGCCCCCATCCGGGTGGAAAGCAGAGTAACTTGGCAGAGCGTCGTGGCGGCGGTTTTTAACCGCCATGCCATTCAAACCATAGG
>JAIFNK010000174.1:13375-14378 GCA_020047775.1 Akkermansia sp.
GCCTCTTCCGCCAAATCTGTGGGTAAGACCACGGCCTAACGACCGCGAAGCGGCGTGCCTTTCTTGAAAGTTGTCCACAACAGGCCGATTCGAGAATGGGTCTGTAACTCGTCGGAGAAGCGGACTGTTGTGGGCAACTTTCTCTTCCTGACGTTGATGGTTGGCCGGCGGCATGAGTGCTTGATGAACCGGCAGCCCCTGGTAGATTCCGTTTACGACAACAAACCAACCAGGAGGCCGCCGATTCTTCTCAAGACCCTACTCAACAAAGTCCACCGCATCAAGAGCTTCGTCTACCATTCCGTCAGCTTGAGCGGCACGGGCGATTCGATGCGCATCATCGCCAAAGTCATCCCCAGGGCCAACAGCAAACCGCGATGCTCCGGATGCGGCAAACATCGTCCCGGATACGACCGCATGCCCCAGCCCAGGGAGTTCGAGTTCATCCCCATCTGGAACATCCCTGTCGCGCTCTCCTACACCATGCGCCGGGTAGATTGTCCTGCTTGCGGCATCAAGGTTGAGGCAGTCCCGTGGGCACAAGGCAAGCACGCCAGCTGCGATGTCTTCCGCCATTTCCTCGCATCATGGGCCCGGCGAATGAGCTGGAAGGAAACCGCCGCCTGCTTCCGGACCAACTGGGACACCGTCTGCCGTTCGGTGAAATGGGTCGTCGATTTCGGCCTGAAACACCGCGATCTGCAGGACATCACCGCCATCGGAGTCGATGAAGTCACCTACAGCAAGGGCCACCGCTACATGACCCTCGTTTACCAGATCGACAGCGGGCGCAAGCGTCTTCTCGGCGTCGTCCGGGACCGCGACACCCAATCCCTCACAAGCTTCTTCGAGTCCTTCGGAGCGGAGCGCTGCGCGAGAATCAAGGTCGTCTGCTCCGACATGTGGAAACCCTATCTGAACGTCATCGCCGCCATGCTGCCCGCCGCGCTCAACGTGCTCGACCGCTTCCATATCGCCAAAAAACTCGGTGAGACCGTCGATG
>JAIFNK010000130.1 GCA_020047775.1 Akkermansia sp.
CAGGAGCGGCTCGCCTCACGCCGGTCAGTTCCAGGCGAGTTGACCAATACAGGCAACTTAAGAGGGGTTAAACCGCAGATGAAGAAGAGCCCCGGCGGGAGAAGTGAAATGGGCGAGCCCGGCGGTCACGCCCTACCTTTTTGGCAGGGCGCCTAGGGTTTGTCCATTCGGAGGCGGATTTACGCGGCGGCCCGGAACGTCGCTGCGGCCATCACCTCGGTTCGGGTGGCGAAATCTCTGAGCTTTTCAGGATCCGACTCCATCTCGCGCCGCAGTTCACTGACAATATCCTGGCATGACGGGCGTTTCGCCCCTTTCCGCCATTTCGGCAGTGGCACATAAGCTTCCACACGCCGACTTCCATAGGCTTTCTGCGCCGCGAGCAACATCATGGCATAAATGGCGACCACGAAAGCCGGTTGTCGGGGCACGCTCTTTGGGTTGCGCACTTGCGCCTCGCCAACACCGAAGTTGCTTTTCTCCTCGCGGTGGTTGACTTCGATTTGCCAGCGGTCGAGATAGCATTGGATAATGGCTTCGACCGGACGCTTCACATCGGTGGTTAGGAGATGGGCGGGTTGGCGGTAATTGGTTTTGCCGTTTGGTGAGTTTCGATAGGGAGTGGACGCCAGCGCAATGAGGCGCAGGGGACGCCGTCCGGTTCCGTTAGGCCGGAACACGCCGGTGATTTCCTTGTAGCGCATGTCCCGCCAGGCCCCGCCGTGAAAAAAGCGTCCCGTGAGCCAAGGCCGGCTTTCATCGGTACGGACCGATTCGGGCGTGAAGGCTTCCTTGGCATAGAAGCACCTGCCGCCCGGTTCGGCTGCAAAACACAGCCTCGCATCCTTACGGCAGCGCGCCACCAACTCGATCCGATCAAGCTTTTTACCGAAAAACACCTTATTGCAAAACCCGCCGTCCAATGCGCTAAGCACATCCTTGTCCGCTGCACACGCCGCGTCGAGCTGCGCGCGTAAACACAGCAAAGACTCCAAAGCCAGATGGTTGGCCGGGCGCTTGCGCAGCTTGGATTGATAGGCGGCCTTTTCCTCGTCCGTGGCCTTCTTGCCCGGTTTGGCGATGACGGAAACTTCATTGAAGCAGACCGGAATCGAGCAGTGGAGTCATGGCGATGGTGGGCTGAGGAGTGAAAATGTATTACGGCCAACGCGCTGGAAACGATCCCCGCGCGCCACCCGCTTGGAAAGGGCCGAAACGAGCGACTCGCGGTCCACTTCGGTTTGGAAGCGCGTGCTAATGGCAGCGAGGATCTCCTTGATATGAAGCGCCTGACCGAAAGAAAGTATGTCTTAAGCCATGTCAATCTGCGACATACCCTCATTTCGGGGCTTTCACAGCGCAGAGGCGGGCGAAGAGCTTGCCGCCTACCGCGAGGGTGCGGCGGATCTTCACCTGCACCGAGTCGATGCCGACTCCGGCGCCGTCGGTGTCGGTGTCGGTGTCGGCAGTGTTAGGATTGGTGCCGGTCTTGGTTTTACTGACGTAGATGCCGGTGTGGGTCTCGACGTTGTCGGTGAGCGCATCGGCGTCGGTGTCTGAAACGTTAGGTCCGGTGCCAGCCAGGTATTCCTGGAGGTTGGTGAAACCGTCGTCGTCGAGGTCGTCGCCGGGATTGAGGGCGGTGGAGGAAGGCGGAGCGGTGTTGGCGAGTTCGTAATCATCCGGCAGGCCGTCGCCGTCCTGATCGGTGGTCCATTCGAGGTTGTTGCCGTTGATCTGGAGGGTGCCGCCGATCGAGCCGATGGTGCCGCTGCGGTTGGCGGGATCCAGCGTGCCGGTGATGCCGCCAGTGGTGGAAATCAGGACATAAGTGCCGGAGGTCATGCCGCCGAAGTCGGAGAAGACGAAGTCGCTGAAACCGAGGAGGCCGCTGCCGATTTGCGCGCTGCCGGTGACCGCGATCTTGTCGCTCGCGGCGGGTGCCGCAATTTGGAAATTGAGCTTGCCGGTGCCGCCCGCCATGGCGGCGATGTCGAGAATGCCGGTGACGGCAAGTGTGCCGGCGGCTTGATGGCCGGGCGAAAGGTTGCCGGCGGCTTGGACGATCAGCTTCTTGGTGGATTGGAGGGTGATCGGACCAGTGCCGACGAGAGTTCCGCCGGAAACCGTGACCTGTTGGTCGCCGGTGGTGATTCGTCCAGTGACGAGCAAGGTGCCGGGGTTGGGGATGTCACCCGCATAAGTGAGGGTTCCGGTCGTTTCAAAAGCCAGCGTGGTGTCGCCCGCAAAGCTGACCGTGCCACCGCCGAGTCCGCCGAGTCCGCCGAGTCCGCCGAGTCCGGCAAGCAGGCCGCCGAGGGTGCCGTTGCCGGTGATGCCGGTGGTCCAGTCGCCCGATCCGCCGACTTCCACGGTGAGGGTCGCGCCGGTTTGCACGGCCACATCGCCCGAGGCGGGCATCGATGTCAGCGCACCGAAGCGTAGGTTGCCCTGGCTGATGGAGGTGCCGCCGTTGTAGGTGTTAGCTGCTGAGAGGATCAGCAAGCCGGGGCCGGTCTTGATGAGACCCGCGGTATTTTTGGAGTTGCGAATCACACCGGAGATGGTGGCGGTGGTCTTCAGCGAAGTTCCGTTCACCGCGATGGTGCGATTGGCACCGTTGAGATCCATCTTGTTCTGAAAGTTCAAGCTGGACCCGGCCTGGGCGGAGGATGCCTGGAGCACCAGCGTGGAGGGATTGAAAAACGCGCTGCCCCAGACGGTTTCATTGGCGGCGTTGTTTCCGAGAATGACACTCATGCCATTGACTCCGTTCATGCTGAATCCACTGTCGCCGCCGGTGAGTTGAACCTGTCCATTCCCCGAGCCGAGACTGCGGGTGAAGTTCGTAGTCCAGTAGCTTTCGATGACACCGCCATTCAGGGTCAGATTGCCCCATCGATGTTGTAGTTGGAAACCAGCGTGACACCGCCGTTGAGGGTGGTGGTGCCGGCGTAGTTATGGGCAGGAATGGTTCCACCAGAACCGAGGGTGAGTCGTCCGGAGCCATTCTTGGTGAGGCCGCCAGCACCGGTGATGATTTTGTAGGTGCCGGTGAAGGTGTTGAACGTGATTGAGCCGACGGTGGTGGGGCTGGCGAGGGTGACGGTGCCGCCCGCGGTGTTGGGGCCGCCGAAGGTTGCATCGGAGTCGGCAACCCAATTTGGGTTGGCGAATCCATTCCACCAAAAATCCGCACCGAGCCATGCGCCGCCGCCATTGGTCTGGCCGGTTCCGGTTCCGTTTGCGTCCCAAGTCAGAGGGGTCGCCTGGGCGGGCGACAGAGAGAGGCAGGACAAGATTGCCAAGTGAGGCAAGATACCGGAACGGCGACGATTTTTCATGACTGGGGATGTGATATCTTCATCCTATTTCGTTTGCCTTCCAGCTTTTTCTTTCTCGACGCTTGGCCTGAATCCGGCCAGGTTTTGAAGTATGGCCAGAGTCCGATTGGTTAACCTCACCGAACAGGTGGCGGAGCATTTGCGCTACGAACTGGCGCGCGGCCGATGGGTCGGCCAGATGCCGGGCAAGCATGAACTGGCGGTGGAATTCGAGGTGAACAACAAGACGGTGGAGACCGCGCTACGACAGCTTGAGACCAAAGGAGTGCTGATACCCCGGGGTGCCGGGCGGCGGCGGTTGATCCACCTGGCAGGCCGGCCCCAGCGCAAACTGTTGCGGATCGCGCTGCTGCTCAATGAAACCCTGGATCCGGGACTCGATTACATGGTTGAACTGCGGCATCGGTTGGTGGAGGCGGGTCACGCGGTGCAGGTCGCGCCGCGGACTTTGGTGGACTTGCACGACAGTCCGGAGCTGCTGGGCAGGTTGGTGGGGTCCACCGGGGCGGATGCCTGGGTAGTGCTGGGTAGTGCTGGGTAGTGCTGGGTAGTGCTGGGTGGTTCACGCGGGGTGCTGGAGTGGTTCGCTCAACGGCCGGAACCTACCTTCGCCCTGTTCGGTCGGCGGGGCAGACTGCTGCTTGCGGGCACAGGGCCTGACAAACCGGCGGCGAAATGAACCGCTGATTCAGCAACGCCGACATTAGGCATCTTTAGGGTTGCTATTTCCAACGCAAGGAACCAAAACCTGTCGGCGCAAATAGTAAACATTCCCGTATTAATTGATGAATACTCGTCGTTTTGTAAGTGGTTCGTCGATCATCCTCGCGGGATGGCTCGGAGCAACGTTTCTCAACGAAGTGCCTTCTCAGAGGTATCCGAGGCTCGATAAGAAGCCGGCGACGACCGAAGTCCAGGCCACGCAAGAAAAACTGGTGGCGGTCTCCGTTTCTGACTCGCGCTGAATCCGGCAACGCCTAAGGTCGCCGCATGGCTGAACAACCGGTTATTTGCGATACGAAACCGCTGGCTCTCGAAGTGGAGGCCGGCACTCATTGGTGGTGTTCCTGCGGACGCTCAAGCCACCCTCCGTTTTGCGACGGCTCGCACAAGGGCACCGGCCTGCAGCCGGTGAAGTACGAGGTCGCCGAGAAAAAGACCGTCTGGTGGTGCCAATGCAAACAAACCGCGAATCCCCCGCTCTGCGACGGCTCGCACAAGAATCTGCCGACTCAATAGGGTTTTATCCACCCGCCTTCGACTCCCCTTTCCGCCCCGGAAGCTAACCTCACTCAGGACGTAATGGGACATGCCTACATCAAGCCAGGCTTTTTAACAGAATTCCCTTGCCTTCCGGGATCCGGCGTTTAGTTTCCCGTTGTCATGAGCACAAACAACCGGAAGCGATGGATTGCGCCTTGGAAGGATTCGGCGACGAAGCCGGCGATTTACCATTGCATCTCACGGGTGGTGGGGCGGGGTTTTGTGCTGGAGGTGGATGAGCGCGAGCATTTCCGGATGCTGATGCGGATGTGCGAGAAGTTCACGGGTTGCCGGGTTCTGTCTTATTGCCTGATGTCCAATCACTTCCACGTTCTTTTGGAAGTTCCGCCAATGCCGGTGGAGGGGATTCCAGATCAGGAGTTGCTGGAACGGCTGGGGGTTTTTTACAGCGAGGCGCAGGTGGCGGAGGTTGCCAAGGAAATGGGAGACGCCGCGTCTGTGCGCCTGCGGGGTGAATTTGAACTGCCGCCGGTGGATGAAATGGGCATGCCATTGACTCCGGCTCAGGAGGTGGCAATGGCAAAGCAGGAGACGGCTCGAAGGGTGGAGGAGATCCGCAGTCGCTACACGCGGCGGATGCACGATCTGAGCGAGTTCATGAAGTCACTGCTGGAACGTTTTACCAAGTGGTTCAACCGCACACATTCGCGCTCTGGCACCCTTTGGGAAGATCGATTCAAGAGCGTGATCGTTGAGAGTGGTGTGGCGGCGCGGACGATGGCGGCCTACATCGATCTCAACCCGGTCCGGGCGGGGATGGTGGCCGATCCGGCTGACTATCGTTGGAGCAGTTACGGGGAGGCCATCGGCGGCGGGAGGAAGGGTAACGGAAAAAAGGCGCGCGAGGGTTTGGTTCGGGCGTATTTTTGCGACCAGGGGGGGGGATTCGAGGCGGAGAAATGGCGCGATGTTTCGCGTTTGTATCGGAGTTTGATGGGACTTGCCCTGGGCCGGAAGCCGGGACGGGCGGAAGTGAGTGGAGCCGCAAGCAAGCTGGGTCAAAACACGCTGAACACGGCCGGGATGCTGGCAAGCGACGACAACGGCACGGTGCTGAAGGACTTGGAAATGGCGCAGATGCTCCGGTGCCGGGTGCGGTATTTCACGGACGGAGCGGTGATCGGCAGCAAGGAGTTCGTGAATGAGGCGTTTTCCAGCGCGCGCGAGCGATTCGGAGAAAAGCGCAAGGATGGAGCCCGGGCGATGAAAGGCGGTGCCAGCGCTGCGAAGGGACTCCTTTGGAGTCTCCGGGATCTGCGGGTTAGGATTTAGAAACGCCGAAATACTCTCGACGATTCAACTCGGCATCCTGCCAGAAAACCTTGGAGCTGTCCGGTTTTCCGTCTCCGTCGGTGTCCTGAAGAATGACGATCCGGTCACCGCCCGACTGGCGCGACGCCTGGCGGCGTTAGGCGACTCCCTACGCCACCCAGATCCGGCCGAGGTGGTCGATGTCGATGTTCGGCGGGTTGAAAAGCGCGGGAGAACTGGCCCACAGCGTGATTTCCAAGCCCTCCGGCGGGACGAAGAACCCGGGCGGCATCGCTGGCGGTTCCTGACTTGGGGACCACGCGTGCGCGGCAGGGACGGTCGCGAGAATGAGACATCGCTGATGAAAATTCATGAAATGCGAGGCTACGACCCTTTGGAACGGCAGGCTGCTATCATCAAATCACCGGACCTGCTTTGACAAGCGCACTTCCGCTGCTTATCCAAGTCCATGCGATCGCTGATCAAGCACGTCCTCAAACGCACCGAGCCCACCGATGAACTGCACGTCGCCGGCTGGGTCCGCACCCGCCGGGATTCCAAGACGTTTTCCTTCCTCGAACTCAACGACGGCACCTGCCTCGGAAATCTCCAGATCGTCGCCGACGCCGGCATCCCCGGCTACGACGCGATTTCCAAAATGAACACCGGCGCCTCCGTCGAAGTGCGCGGGAAATTGATCCCCTCGCCTGCCGCCGGTCAGGCGTGGGAAATGCAGGCAAGTTCGCTGAAACTGCTAGGCGAAGTCCCCGAAGATTACCCGCTCCAGAAAAAAGGCCACAGCCCGGAGTTCCTCCGCTCCATCGCCCACCTCCGACCGCGCACGAATCTCTACGGCGCGGTGTTCCGCATGCGCAGCCGGATGGCCTACGCCGTGCACAAGTTTTTCCAGGAGCGCGATTTCATCTACGTCCACACGCCCATCATCACCGCCAGCGATTGCGAGGGTGCGGGGGAAATGTTCCGCGTCACCACCCTGCCGGACGACAAGATCGGGAAAGCCGAGGAAGACTTCTTCGGCAAGCGCGCCTATCTGACCGTTAGCGGCCAGCTTGAGGGTGAAACCTTCGCCTGCGCGCTTTCCAACATTTACACCTTCGGCCCCACCTTCCGCGCGGAAAACTCCAACACCTCGCGCCACGCCGCCGAGTTCTGGATGATCGAGCCGGAAGTTGCGTTCTGCGATCTGGAAGGCGACATGGATCTGGCAGAAGCGCTGGTGAAATACCTCGTCCGCGAAGCCCTGGAAAACAGCGAGGGCGACCTGGCGATATTCGAAAAATTCGTGGACAAGGGCCTGCGCGAGCGGATCGAGTTCGTCGCAAGCCGCCCGTTCGAGCGCATCACCTACACCAAGGCCGTCGAGCTGTTGCTAGACAGCGGCAAGACCTTCGAATACCCGGTCGAATACGGCCTCAACCTCCAGTCCGAACACGAACGCTGGCTCACCGAAGAGCACTTCAAACAACCGGTTACCGTCTTCAACTATCCGAAGGAAATCAAACCGTTCTACATGCGCCTCAACGACGACGGTAAGACCGTCACCGCCATGGACGTGCTGGTGCCCGGCATCGGCGAGATCATCGGTGGCAGCCAGCGCGAGGAACGGCTGGACATTCTGTTGGAGAACTTCGCCAAGCACGGCCTCGATCCGGAAGCCTACGACTGGTATGTGGATCTCCGGAAATACGGCAGCGTCCCGCACGCGGGCTTCGGTCTCGGCTTCGAGCGTATGCTCATGTTCGTCACCGGCATGTCGAACATCCGCGACGTCATTCCCTTCGCCCGCACACCCGGCCACTGCGAATTCTAACTTCAAATGATTCTCATCGACCAAAAACCGCTCATCTCCCGCTACCGCCTCAAGGCGCGCGGCTTCATGAATTCCATCTCCAACAGACCGGACTTCGAGGGCGCGCTGATCCAGATCGACGGCGGTTACGGCTGCATCCACCCGTGGCCCGAGCTCGGCGATCCCACGCTGGAAAAATGCCTCGCCGATCTAGCGGGCGCTCGCCGCTGGCCCATCGTCCGCCGCGCGATCCGCTGCGCCGAGTATGACAAGGCCGCCCGCGATTTCGAAAACTCGCTGTTCGAGGAAATGGAAGTGCCCGTGAGCCACGCCACCCTCGCCAAGGCCGACATTGCGGAAATCACCCTCGCCGTCGAAACCGGCTTCACCGCCATCAAACTCAAAACCGGCCGCGACCTGACCGCCGAATCGAAGTTCCTGGAATCGATGGTCACCGAGTTCCCGGCCCTCAAGTGGCGCTTGGATTTCAACGAATCCCTCACGCCCGAACAAGCCGCCGAATTCCTGCTAGCCCTCACCGAGAAGACCCGCGCCGCCATCGACTTCATCGAAGACCCCTGCCCGTTTTCCGAAACCTCCTGGAACGACCTCCGTCGCAAAACCCGCGTCAAACTCGCCGTTGATCGCGAAGCCGCGCCACTCTCCGCCGCCGCGCAGGTCATGGTCATCAAGCCTGCCATCGACGAGCCGTTCCTGCTCGGCGAGGCGGCCATCAGCCACAACCAGCGCGTTGTCATGACCAGCTACATGGACCACCCCGTCGGCCAGGCCTTCGCGGCGTGGGAGGCCGCGCGGTTGGAGTTGCAGTTCCCCGGACTCGTCGGCATGTGCGGTTTGCAAACGCATCACCTTTTCGAGCCTAACGAATTCACCGAAGTCCTCGGCCCGTGGTCGCCGGAATTCAAAGTCCCCGACGGCCTCGGCCTCGGCTT
The DNA here is from genome assembly GCA_020047775.1 of Akkermansia sp. GTDB lineage: Bacteria > Verrucomicrobiota > Verrucomicrobiia > Verrucomicrobiales > Akkermansiaceae > Luteolibacter. The sequence goes on from JAIFNK010000130.1 coordinate 8,643, forward strand.
CGACGACCTTCTCGCCGCCCAACCATGGACGCGTCTTTACTAACGAGCCCGGAGTTTTGGAACGAGCCGGTAGCCGTGACCCCGGAACTCACCGGGCATGTGCTGTTTGAAACCTCCGGCAGCTCCGGCGTGCCGAAGTCGGTCGCCATTTCCAAACCCGCGCTGCTCGCCTCCGCCGCTGCCGTGAACCGGCATCTCGCCGTCACCCGCGATTCCTGCTGGGGACTCGTCCTCCCGCTCCACCACGTCGGCGGCTTCGGCGTCGCCGCCAGGGCTTACGAAGCGGGTTGTAGATTACAACAATTCGCCCAACGCTGGGAACCTGGCTCGTTCCGCGATTGGCTGGAAACCCACGGAGTCACCCACACCTCGCTGGTCCCCACGCAAGTCCACGATCTCGTAAAAGTAAATCTAACGGCCGCGGCAAATTTGCAAGCCATCGTCGTCGGCGGCGGCCACTTGGAACCCGCGACCGGCCAGGCCGCGCGCGATCTCGGCTGGCCGGTGCTCGCCAGCTACGGCATGAGCGAGGCCTCCTCGCAGATCGCCACGCAAACTCTCGATTCACTCACGCACCCCTATCAATCCGCGCCGATTCCCCTGCTGCCGATCTGGGAGGCGCGCGTTTCCGCCGACGGACGGCTCGAAATCTCAGGACCCGCCCTGTTTTCCGGCTACGTCTCCGGCGGGAAATTCACACCCCGCGAATCCGCCTGGCACACCACTTCAGACCGCGTGCTCCTTGAGAACCGAGCCCTAACTCCCCTCGCCCGCGCTGACACTCTCGTAAAAATCCTCGGCGAGCTCGTCGATCCCGAAGCCATCGAACGGGAATTGATTTCCCTATCCGAAGGCAAGCTCGCCCCAGGCACCTTCGCCGTCATCGCCGTGCCGGACGAACGGGCCGGCAGCGCGCTCGTCCCGGTTTTCGAAGCATCGGTCAGTCCGGAAACTATCGAATCCACGCTGGCTCTCTATCAACAACAAGCCCCCGGCTTCCGCCGACTTCGCCCCGCCGCCGTCGTCGCGGATTTCCCCCGCAGCGAGTTAGGCAAGCTGCGCAGAAACGAACTGGCAGCGATCATTGCCCCCCAATGACTGGAGCGCGGAATTTATTCCGCGCGACAGTCACCTCACCGATTCAGTAACGATGGCTGAGTCGGTCGACCCAGGATTTTCCGGATCTCGCTCGCTTTGTGGAACTGAGAAGCGTGCTGGAGTTCGTATTGAATGGCCAGCGACGTAACGTCCTCCCAACTGTTATAGAGATCTTCCAAGGCAGATATGGATAGCCCCCACTCGTCGCCTTTGGATTCCACGATCTTTGCCCTCTCCGCAACGGTGGAAGGTGGACCATTGGGCCCGTATAACTTCATATAAGCCTCCAGTTTCGCCGCCGTTTTGGTAGCACTGACACGCACCAAAGCCTCCTGCATTTCTTGAAGGCGATCTCCTTCCTCTTCCGAGTCGAATCGATACAGGTAGTCCATTCCAAGGAAGTAGCCGCATCGATCCACCAGCCACACCGTTTTTTCGGCATCACCCAGAACATCGAATCCCTTTGTGTCTTGGAGATCATCCAGGAGGAATCGCGGATGCGGCAAATCCCTGACCTCCAACAAAGCCTCAGCCGCATCTCCCGCCGCCTCGGGTTGGAATTTCATGATTTGCTCCAGAATCTTTTCCGCCCGCACTGGATTCTCTCTGTGAAGGGATTTTGCCGCCACGATTCGCCGAGGGAAGAAGAGGCAGCGAGGCCTCCACGCGGGCAGAATGACAAAGCGGGGAGAAAGTCGGATGCCAAGATTCGACTGGGAGGTGGTTCTTGGACCCGGCGTTTCGCGTTCCTTTGGCGAGCGCTCCCGGCGGTAGCACGCCACCTCCAGGCGATTGGCGTTCCAATTGGAAAATCATTCCTCGCCCGACGGCAGCGCGATCTTCTTCCGCTCCCGCGCCTCGCGGAAAAAACTCTGGATCATGAAAAGGCACTCTTCGCCCAGCACTCCGGCCGTCACGTCGCAGCGGTGGTTCAGCGGCGGATTCGCCTCCAGCAAGTTGATCCATCCGCCGGCGGCTCCGGCTTTCGGGTCCGGGCAACCGAAGACCACACGGTCCGGCCGGCAGTGCACGATCGCTCCGGCGCACATCGGGCACGGCTCCTTGGTGACATAGAGCGTGCATTTTTCCAGCCGCCAGTCGCCGAGTGCCTCCTGGGCCCCGGTCAGTGCCAGCATTTCCGCGTGAGCGGTGGCGTCCTTGAGCAGCTCCACCTGGTTCCAGGCCCGGGAAATGATCTTGCCCTCGCGCACGACCACCGCGCCGACCGGAACCTCCCCGGCGGCATAAGCCTTGCGCGCCTCCCGCACCGCCTGGCCCATGAAATAAACGTCGCTGTGCAAATCAATGATCGGTCCTTCGTCTTCCACGCCGGAGGGTTAGCGGATAAGGCCATGGGATGCACGCAGATTTCGGCGGGGACCAGGCCCGGCACCCAAGCGTGATGAATCTCAATTTTTCAGCAACTCTCGCAACCTCGAACCCTTTCCGGAGTTTCAGCCCCCGTAACAGCGGTCCAATTCGGCGGCTGGACAATCCATTGAAAAATTAATCCAAATGAGAACCTATATCCGCACCAATCGGCCTCCTTGCACTCGCTGCATCACTTTCCTACGGAGAAGAAACTCCGGCGAAACCCGAAAAGGCCAAGCCCAAGCCCAATCCCGAAGAAATGTTCAAGAAGATCGACACGAATTCCGACGGGTCGCTGAGCCTCGAGGAATTCAAGGCATCCCCGCGCGGGCAGAAGGATCCGGTGAAAGCCGAGGAAGTCTTCAAAAAAATGGATGCTGATTCAAAAGACGGCGTGAGTCTTGAAGAGTTCAAGGCCGGCCGCCATGAAAAGGGCAAAGAAGGCAAGAAGAAGAAAAAGGAAGAAGCTCCCGCCCAGTAAGTCGAAGGCACAGCCCTGAAAATTCTCTTTCCGCTTCCGCAACGTCGGGAGCGGAATTTTTTTGTCTTCCCCGGCGTCCTATGGACCACCACCGCCGCCGTGGAAAATTTCCAGTCTGGATTTCCCTTGCCAACTCCGGCTGATTTTCCCAGTTTCCCCGCCCCTCTTCAAGCCGCCTTATTCACCAACGAAGATCCGGAGGGATTCCATGCGGCAAATCTTCAAAATCGCCCGTCCTGATTTCAAGGCGGGAAACACTGAATACCAATGATCAACGAACTCATCAACGAAATGGTGGACGCCGGCGTCCACTACGGCCACCAAACCAAAAAATGGAACCCGCGCATGAAGCCCTTCCTCATGAAGGACAAAGGCGGAATCTACATCATCGACCTGGAAAAAACCGTCCAGCAGCTCGATAAAGCGTCTGATTTCCTCGCCGACCTCGTCGGCAAGGGCAAAAAAGTCCTCTTCGTCGGTTGCAAGCGCCAAGCCCAAGACGCCATCCGCGAAGCCGCGGAAGCGACCGGCCAACACTACGTCAACCACCGCTGGTTGGGTGGCATGCTCACCAACAGCCTCACCGTCCGCAAATCGGTCGAGCGCCTCAAGTATCTCGAAAACATCGAGAAGCAGCCTGAATTCAAGGCCATGTCGAAAAAGGAACTCGCCGCCCTCGGCCGCGAGCGCGAAAAACTCCTCCGCAACCTTCGTGGCGTGCGCGACATGGACAAGAAGCCCGACGCCGTCGTCATCGTGGACTCCGCCCGCGAAACCATCGCCGTCGCCGAAGCCCGCCGCTTGAACATCCCGATCATCGCGCTGGTTGACACCAACGCCGACCCGGCGCTTGTCCAGTTCCCGATTCCCGGCAACGACGACGCCATCCGCTCGATCCGCATCATCCTCCAGAATCTGGTCGATGCCATGGTCGCCGCCCGCAAAAACTAACTTGTTTTCCGATTGCGGGCGTCCTGTCTCACGACGGGCCGCCCGTTTTCATCTCTACAACTAACATCTATTTCCCATGATCACCGCATCAATCGTCAAAGAACTCCGCGATAAAACCAGCGCCCCCATGATGGACTGCAAAAAAGTCCTCACCGAAACCAACGGCGACCTCGAAGCCTCCATCAAGCTGCTCCGCGAGCGGGGCATCATGAAGTCCGCAAAAATGAGCGACCGCGCTGCCAACGAAGGCGTCATCACCGCCCGCATCAACGCGGATGCGACTTCCGGCCTGCTGCTCGAAGTGAACTGCGAAACCGACTTCGTCTCGAAGAACGAAAGCTTCCAAGCCTTCGTCGGCGACATCGCAGACGCGCTCGCAGCTTCCGCAGCCGCCGATCACGAGGCCGCCCTCGCCCATCAACACGGCGAGCAATCCATCGAAGACACGATCAAAGCGAAGGTCGGCGAAGTCGGCGAGAACCTCCAGTTCCGCAAATTCATCCGTTACGACGCAGCTCCCGGCGGTGTTGTCGCCTCCTACATCCACCTCGGTGGCAAGGTCGGCGTGCTCATCGAAGTCGGCACCACCAAGCCGGAAACCCGCAACAGTGACAGCTTCAGGGAACTCATCAAGGACCTCACGCTGCACATCGCCGCCTGCGCTCCCAAGGGACTTTCCCGCGAGGACATCCCGCAATCCGTGGTGGACAACGAG
>JAIFNK010000134.1 GCA_020047775.1 Akkermansia sp.
CTGCCGGTGAAGGGCGGATTGGCCATGATGATGTCATAGTCGCCCTCCTCGGTGAAGCTCTTGCTGAGGGTGTCCTGGTAATCGATGCGGGGATTGTCGATGCCGTGCATCATGAGATTCATGAGGGCGAGACGGACCATGGTGCTGTCGAAATCGAAGCCATGGAGGCTCTGCTCAAGGATGTCCTTGGTATCTTGTGTGAGTTGGCCGCTGACGCTGGTGCGGATGAAGCCGTCTTCGTCCGGCTCGAACTTCTGGCTTTTCTTGGCCTTCTTCACCGCGAGTTGGGTGACGATGTATTGGTAGGCATCCAAAAGGAATCCGGCGGTGCCGCAGGCGGGATCGCAGATGCGATGGCCGAGCTGGGGATTCACGAGTTCGCTGACGAGCTTAATGATGTGGCGAGGGGTGCGGAACTGGCCGTTTTTCCCGGCGCTGCTGATTTCATTAAGCAGCATTTCATACACATCGCCCTGGATGTCCTGATGCAAGTGGCCGGACTCGCGGGCATCGCGCTCGATCTCGATGAAGATGTCCTCGATGATCTGGATGGCACCTTGGAGGAGATTGGCGCTGGGGATGATGAAGACGGCATTGGCCATGTGCCGGGTGAAGGTACTGCCATCGCCGTTGAGGTCCTTGATGAAGGGAAAGACCCGCTGCTGGACGTGAGTCAGCATTTCCCCCGCCGGCATTTGCTTGAAGTGGCTCCAGCGGAGGGTGGATTTATCGATGGCGAGGCGTTGCAATTCCTGCAAGCGGGCTTTCTTCTCGGCGGCAGTCTCTTTGGGCTTTTGAGTTTCAAGCTCCAATGCACGAGCGCGATCCTGTGGGGCGTAGAAACTGCCGCTGAACCGCGAGATGTAGGTGTCGCCGGTAAACTCCGCGTCCTGTTGGCGCTTGAGGTCGAGTTCATCGAGCTGCTTCATGAAAAGCAGATAGGTGATCTGTTCGATGGCCGATAGCGGATTGGAGATGCCACCGGACCAGAATCGGTCCCAGAGTTTGGCGATGAGGGATTTGAGCTTGGCGTTGAGTTGGAGCATGTCAGGAGGCGAGGCGTTCGGTTAGAGCGAGGATTTCATTGATTTCGGAGGGCGAAAAGACGCCGCGAATCCCGCTGGGATGAATGACGGTGAACGGTGATTGAATCAGGTCGCGCTTTTCAATGCCACCACGGTCGATGAGAAAATCGCGGAGCAGGCTGAGAAACTGAAGTTGGTGGCTGGTGAGCGTGGGATGCTCGGTGATGAACTGATCGATCGAGCGGGAAACAGTATCCGGGAAGCTTTCCAGAATTTCGATGCCGAGAATGTGACGGATGAAACGAAGGAACGGGGCCTTCTGGTGATGATAGACGCGGCGAAGAAGCTGGAGGGTGATGTGCGGATGCTCGTCGTGAAGTTGTGCGGCGAGAGTGTCGGCTTCTTCCGCGGTCACCGACTGGCCGTCGCGGATTTTCTGGAGGATGGGATTGCTGGCGGTGAGTTCATTGACCTTCCGCTCCACCAACTGCCGATACTGTGCAATGCTGAGGGATTCATGTTCGGGGCCGAATTCGACGTATTCCTTCGACTTCAGGATGTCGGCGAAATTGAACTTCGCGGTGCCGGGACCTGGCGGGCGGGTGTCCCGATAATGCATGAGCGGTGAGAGGCGCGCTGTGAGGTGGTCAAAGGCCAGATCCGTCATGGTGGCCCAGAAGTGAAGGCTCTGCGCCTTCTGAATCAGCCCTGCTTCCTGCGCGACAACATTCACGGACAGGGGTAGCTCGCTGATCTGGGCGGTGAGGTTTTGGGTGAGGGCTGCGTATTTCTCCTTCTCTCCTTTGAGTTGGGCGAGGGAAGCTTCGAGAACATCCTTTTCGAAGCGCATGGCTTTGAAATCGGCCTGTGAAACGACGCGGAAAAGCGGCTGGATGACATGCCGGAGAAAGGCCAGTCCATCGGCTGTGAGGGGCTGCCAGAAGGAATCATTATCGCAGCGGGCAAGATCGGCGCGAGACTCCATGATGGCGACGGATTTGGCGGGCAAGGCCGCAATCTGTGCGCGGAGGGCCGCGATTTCCTTTTCCGCGATGGTGGGATGGCCAAGGACCTGGGCAGCTTCGATTTTGTCGATGCGGATGCCAACAAGACGCACGGGAAGCGGGATCTGGGGCTTGGTTTCCTTGCCCTTGGGGGTGACCTTGAAGTAATCGAAATTGTCCCAGCAGTCGATGACCTGAAAGACGTCTTTCTCCGGGCACCAGGCTTTGATTTTGTTAGTTTCCAAGAGTCGAGTGCCACGACCGATCATTTGCCAGAACTTGGTATAGGAGAAGATGGGCTTGGCGAAGACGAGGTTGACGATTTCACGCACGTCGATTCCTGTATCGAGCATGTCCACGCTGATGGCGACGCGGGGCATGTCGCTGCGGGTGAACTGGTCGAGCAAGCCGCCTTTCCCATAAACACGGGGATCGTCGGAAACCATGACCTTGGCCAACTCGCCTTTGTATTCTGGATAGAGGGAGTCGAAGATCCGCTCGATGCGGCGGGCATGTGCGATGGAGATGCAGAAGAAGATGGTCTTGCCGGGCAGGACGCCGTTGGGATCTTTGATGGATTCCTCCATGAACTCCTTCACGATGAGGGTCTTGCCGGGCAGGACGCCGTTGGGATCTTTGATGGATTCCTCCATGAACTCCTTCACGATGAGGGCATTCGTGGCATGATTGGTTACGGTCTTTTCGAGTTCGGTGCCTTCGAAGACGATCTCCTCGATGTCTTTGCCTTCGAGGATGAGTTTTTTCTGATCTTCCAGGCTGATCGTGCGTTTGCTGATGCCTTCGTCCTGAAACTTGGTTTTGATTTTCAGGACGCGGAAGTCACAGAGATAGGGCGGGACGTGATTGATGGCCTCGTCATAAGAGTAGGCGAAGCTGGGAAGACCGTCCTCGCAGTTGAAGACGGCGAAGGTATTGTGATCGATGACGTCGCGAGGCGTGGCGGTGAGGCCGAGTTTGATGGCGTGGAAGTAGTCGAGGACCTCACCGTAAGTGTTATAAATGGAGCGGTGGCTCTCATCGATGACAACGAGGTCAAAGAAGTGGGGAGATAGGGAATTGGCCTCATCACGGACAATGTTGAGCATCGTCGGATACGTTGCGACATAGATGCGGCGGTCGGTAGTGATGGTTTTTTCACCGGGCTCAGGCCAGCGGGGTTCGTCAGAAATGTGTTCCTTGAATGCGTCGAGCGCTTGGTTGCGAAGGGCGATGCGATCCACGAGGAAAAGAGTCCGCTGTATGAAGCCAGCACGCATCAGGGCATCAACCAATGCGATACAAGTCCGGGTTTTTCCAGTGCCGGTGGCCATGACGAGCAGAAACTGCCTGCGATTCTGGGCAATGCCCTCCATGACGGAACGGATGGCCTGAAGCTGATAGTCGCGTCCGGCGATGGCGGTGTTGATCAGCTCGCTGGTGAGAGGTTTTTTGTGCTTCCTGATGTGTAGGAGGCGTTCCAGATCCTGGCGGGTGGGAAAACCGTGAACTCGTTGCGGTGGCGCTTCACCGAGGTTCCAGAAAAAGATATCGTGGCCGTTGGTGTAGAAACAGAAGGGTAGTTCGCCGCCCTGCTCAATCTGAATATTGAGGCAGTATTGCTTCGCTTGCTCTCGACCGATTTCGGCGTCTTTGGATGATCTCTTGGCTTCGACGATGGCGAGAGGTTTGCCATTCTTGCCGAGGAGAGCGTAGTCGCTGAATTCGCGTTGTGAGCCGTATGGAACGGGATCCTCTCGGAGGCCTGAGCAGGAACCCGGAGCGAGAACAAACTCTTCAATGACTTGAGTCCGATCCGAAACATTCCAACCCGCGTCTTTAAGACGAAGATCAATGATTGCTTTTCGGGTATGGGACTCGGTGGACACGTTAGGAGGTCAGTACAAAAAAAATGTTTTACGGGAGGTGTGGGACATCTGTGAAGAGGGAAGAACTTGGCAGAATGCGCGCATCGTCTGATTGGCTGCATTCGACTGCCTCGCCTGCATACCAGAGGCGGTCCTCGGCCGTTTTGAGTTTGTTGAGAAGGATCGTGTGATGGTACGAAGGCAATTGTGCAAGGGCTGCTTGCACAATTGGATTTCCGCCCATTTGTGCAACCGCCGGTTGCACAAATACCCCGCTGGGCCAGGCTTCGGCGAGGGATGGGGTTTCTTGCACAAGCCGTGCAAGAATTCGAGACTCTGATGTCCCTGCGCCGGGCGATTCCCATTCTGCCGCAGGCTGTGACAGGATTCGGGCCGGGTTCACCCATTCGGGAATGCGTAAAAATCTCCCGAAATCCACGTCCTGGCCTGCCCATCCCGACCGAATCAAGCGCCGAATACCAATCAACCAGCCGGCCCGGCCGAGCTGGATGTCGATTTTTTCCTGACGGGTTCGTTGCTCTGGTTTCATGGAAAAATCGCGGCATCTCAAAAATACCGCATGGCATGGCCAGTCAATAGATTGCGGCACGGACATACCACCGTAAATCGAACGAATAGGGAATATTTCAGGACTTTCCCGGCATGGAATCCAGCTCGGCTGGGGCGTGGTCAAGCGACCGTCATGTCCCTTCGTTCCCTGATTCAGTGGATTGAGGCCACCCACTCGCCGACCACCACCATTTCCGGACCTTCGTGGGAGGCGACGGGGATGGGGGCGTAGTCCGGGTTCAAGGGGAGAAGTTCGATGCAGTCGTGCTGCCAGGCGTCTTCGGAGAAGGTTTTGGCGGAGTGGTATTTTTTTACGGTGAAACGGCCGCCGTTTTCCGGGTCGCCCATGGAATTGAACTGGACGAGGACGATGCGACCCTCGCGGGAGCCATGCGGGCAGGGGCGGAAGAGGTTCCAGGAGCCGTCCTTGATCTTGGGCTCCATCGAGTGGCCGCAGACGCGGGCGATGAACATGCCGGGTTTGATCGCCGCCCCGGCGGCCTCGGCCCAGCCGATTTCCTCGGGTGCGGTTTCCGGTCCCCACAGGCCAGCGGCGGCTTCGAGGCTGAACACGGGAACGAGGCGGGTGAATTTATCCTTGGCGGCGGGTGCCTCGACAAAGCCCGGGAGGTTGCGGTTTTTGCGCTCCTCGGTATCAGGGCTGGCGTCCACAACTCGCAAGGGGGTGGCGACGGCGACGGGTTCGACGGACCAACCTGTTTCGGATTTGGTGAAGGCAACCTGGTAGTTGGTGCCGGGAGTGCCGGCGTTCTCACCAAACCAGCCACGGAGGAGTGGGAGAATCTGGTTTTCCTCGCTGCCGAGCGGAAAAGCGACGTTGCAGGCGATCTTGACGAACTTGAACACCCACTGGCTGCCATCGGGAAGAGTGGCGGTCGTCGGGCCGATGGGGCGGCCGGGCAGTTCCTCGACGGTGGGGAGCCGCAGGATGGGTTTGCCGCCGGAATGGCTGACCTTGGCGACGAAGCGGCCTGCGGTGAGTTCGGCGGGTTTCTCGATGCGGGTTTTCGCATAATGGGCAAGACGGTAGTCCACCAGCTCGGCGGTCATGGCTTCGAAGCCGGGCCGGAGATTTTCCGGGCACGGGAAGGCGGCGATGAAATGGTCGCCCTCGCGCTTGAACCAATGCCGTCCGGCCTGCTCGTCCATCCAGCGGGACAGCGGCCATTCCAGCCACCATGCGGCCCATGCTTGGATCGGTGCCTTGGCGGGATCGGGAAATTGCTGGGTGGGCGGCAGGTCGTGGCGGAGCGTCGGGTGGGAAAGGAGGAACTCACGGCAGGCGGCGGCGAGTTTTTCGATTTCCATGCCGCCCCACAGCGCATCGCGATCCAGTAGCACGCGCAGGACGACCATTTTGTAGGATTTGTTGAGGCTGGTGCCTTCCAGCATCGCGAGCCATGATTGGAAGGACTCGAAGATCAGCCGCTCGTCGGCAGTTAGATCGTCCTGTTCGGAAACGAAGCCGAACCATGAGCCGAAGCGGGCTGCGAGGGTGCGGGGCAAGTAGCCGTGGTGGAACAGCTCGCTGGGCGAGGGTCGGCGGCCGAGTTCGTCGCGCATGCTGCGGTAGGCTTCGACGACGGCGGAGCCGGTGTTAGGCACGAGGCGCAACATCAGTTCCTTGGCCTCGAATTCGAGGTCGAGCAGGCAGCCTTCGGGTAGATCCGGAGTTCCGCCTTTGAGGAAATTTTTCAGGTCCGTCCAAGTCGCGGATTTGTTGCCGAGCGAAAGCAGGTGGGTGAGGCGGCTGGCAAAGACGCGGTGATTCCCGACGAAGTCGATGACTTTCAGCCGCAGCTTATTTTCCGCGGCGCGGAGGCCCCGGCCGAGTTGTTGGAGGAAGATGACTTTGGATTCGGTGGGGCGCAGCATGACTACGCGGTCCACATCCGGGACGTCGAGGCCTTCGTTGAAGAGATCGACCACGCAGAGGGTCTGGAGTTTGCCGTCGATGAAATCGGTTAGACTGTCGCTGCGCGGATCGCCACCGGAGCCGGAGAACACGGCGGCGGCGCGGACTTTGCGGCGTCGGAGCCAGTCGCGGGTGTAAAGCGCGTGGCGGCGGGAGCAGCAGAAGACGAGCGTGCGGGCATCGGGATCGACCTGCCATGCCGTCCACAGGCGTTCCATCCGCTCGCTGTTTTCGAGTTTTTCCTCAAGCACGGTGGAATCGAAGCGGCCGTTGCGCCACGGGATTTGCTCGAAGTCCACATCGTCCTTGAGCCCCAGATAGTGGAAGGGAACCAGCGAGCCTTCTGCGATCCCGTCGCCGACGGTGGCCTGCCATGCCAGCACGTCATCGAAGAGCGATGCCACGTCCACGCCGTCGGTGCGCTCAGGTGTGGCGGTGAGACCGAGGGTGAAGGTGGCATTCAGCCGGGCCATGACGCGCCGGTAGCTGGGGGCCTGGGCGTGATGGACTTCGTCGATGACGGCGTAGTCGAAGTGCTGACTATCCAGAGCTGTTAGCCCCTCGGGACGCGGGGCGGGCGGTTGAGTGATTTACCTACGGCCAGAACATCGAAGGCAGCGAGCCAGGTTTTTCCGAGGCCGGTGGCAACAGCAACGAGAGCCCGCCTGTAGGCATTCGCCCGGATTTGATCGAGCGATTCCAAGGCTCCGCTCTGCCAGGGACGCGGCAGGTAGAGGATCGCGGGCAATTCGATGGACTCCGGCGGGATGAATTTGCGGTGCGCCTCTTTGGCATGCTCGGCGTAACGGGAAACGACCGAGTCGTCGAGCGGAGTGGCTTGCTGCCAGAGATCGGTGAAGGCAGTGGCTAGCGCTAAATCGATAGGCTCGGAGCCGGTGGTCTGGCCTATCAGGTTCCACTCGACGCCGGTTTCCAGCGCTGCTTTGGAGAGATTGCTGCTACCGACAACAAGCAGCCCACCGGAGGAATCGACGATGCGCCATGCCTTGGGGTGGAAGGAATCCGGCTTGGACGGGAGTTTCGAGATTTCGGCCAAGCGGACTTCAAGCGAGCTGTTTCCCCCGATGTCATCGGCCAGCGACATCCACCCCACCAAACGCCGCAACGCCTCAGCCGAAGTGATGTAAAGATAATCGCCGACAAGAATCCGGATGCGTGCCTCGGCCCGGAGTGCGGCGAAGATAGATTGTTGGATGAGGTCGAGGCCGGAGGGCTGGATGAACGAAGCGAGAAGATCCACCTCAACGGCTGAGGAAACGCGCTGGCCAATACTTTTCCACAACGGCGAGTGCGGCTTGCCGGTGGTGAGGGTGAGTGCCGGGGGATTACCGGATTTCGTGCTCTTGCCCGTGAGGTAGTTTCCCTTGTCCGGGATGACATGTCGGACGCCGCCGCGTGGGTCGGGCATGTCGCCGTGATAACGCGGGATCACATGGATGTGAACATGCGGCACGGTTTGGCCGGAAGCGGCACCGGAGTTGAAGCCGACGTTGTAGCCATCGGGCTTCGGGGAAAGCTGGAGGTCGAGCAAGCGCTTGGATTCTTTTACCAATGCCATCAGCGCAGCCTGCTCCTCGTCCGAAGCATCGAACCACGTTTCCACGATGCGGCGGGGGGGGATGAGTACATGTCCCGGCGACACGGGAAATCCATCGAAGATCGCAAAAGCCAGATCGTTTGAGCAAAGCCATTCGCTCACCGGAACGGCGAGGAATGGTGACTCAAACTGGATCATGTGTTTATGAGAGAAAATTGGGGTTGGCTGAGCAATGAAAAGCGGCTGAGGAATCGTCATCTGCGGCTACGCTTCCAGCCCTTGCGGTCGAAAAGCGATAGCTTGGACCACGCGGGGTTGGACTTCGGTGATCCCAAAGCTTGAGGGGAAGCGGTCATGATTTGGCGAGGGTTTCCAGATCAGTGATGACGAAGGCGAGCATCTGCTCCGCCGTCGCGCGGAGGGTTTGCTCATTCACGGGCTTGCTCGCAAGCAGGCCGCGGTTGGCGATCTCCGCTGCCTGTTGCAGATCCTGCGGACTGGCGAGAAGGGCGCGGATGCCGTCACCTGCATGAAGCGCCAGTTCCATCCACTGATGGGGGAAACGGTCCTTCAATGCCGCGAGCCAGCGCGTTGCCCATGTGTCGACGTTCGCTTCCGGGCTGAGGCGGGCGATGGCAAGGGCGCGGCCGAGGTCCTTGTTGCTGCGCTTGTCCCGGGTGCCTTCGATGAGGTCGGGCTCGATGCTGGGATGTTCCAGCAAGTTGGCGAGAGCCATCATGAGCGGGAGCGCGCAGCGGATTCCGGATTCGCTGGCTGTGGCCTGAAACGTCGCGATGCCGGTGAAGCGGAAGCTGGGCAGCGCGTAGTAATCGCCGGAAGTCAATGGCAGGGGTGTCCAGATGCGGGTGGTTTGGTTTTCAGAAGCCGGCTCGGTGAGCAATTCGATGAACCATTCGCCTCCATGAGGCGGGTAGAGGCGCACGGCGGGCAGTTTGTCGGGTGAGGTGTCGCTGGTGCCGGGTTTGCCAAATTCGCCCTCGGTTTTGGGCTTCCATCCTGCGGCGAGTAGTTGTTCGGCGACGGCTCTGCCTTTTTCGACGGCGGACAAGTGCGGGGAAAGGACGCAGTCGATGTCCTTGGTGCGAACCCCGAAGTCGTCATCGCCATGAAACAGCCAGTATGCGGTCGCGAGGCTACCGATTATAATGATATTGGAATGCACGTCCGCCGGGATGGCGGCAGCGACCTCGGCGAGCACTTTTCGCGGCGAGAGTTCTTTGGGATCGGCTTTCATGAGGCAGGGCGCTGGCGCTGGAGGGTTTTGAGAAATTGGTTGGCCTGCTGATCGAGCCGTGCCTCGTGCAGGTCGAAGAGGCATTCCACAGGATCAGCCCAGGCCAGACCACCGTCGCGCGGCGTGAAGAGCGGATCGGCATGTCTTACCGCATGAAGGACGACATTGGCCGGAGCGAGTGGATCATCGACGCGCTTCAACGCGGGATCGAGACGCTGGATGAAGTCCAGATCGGGCTTTTTGCCGGGGCAGTGCAGGGAGAGGTCAAGCCGGGGCGTGCCGACGAGATCAAGTCCGGGATCGTAGTGATTTGCTCCAAGCGCACCACCAACCGCCAGACCCGGAGGACTGAGTTTTTCCAGCCGACGCAGATGGGACTCCACGGAGCGCGGCTGGCCGGATTGATCAGCGAAGCGAATGGTGGAACGGGCGCGATCCGCCGTGGCGGCAATCCGGGCAAAGACATCCTCCGGAAACCAGCGCAAGGTGACACGTCTGTCGGATGTCCGTTCCACGAGGCTGCCAAGGGAGTTCAACGCACGAGCTACGGCGGGATACGAGCAACCAGCCGTGCGTCCCAGCCATTCGGATGTGACCGGCTCGGGGTTCGTCAGCCAACGGTGGAGCAGGAGCTTCTGGATGATGAACGAATAATCAGTCCGGGTGGTGTGCATCCGGCCCCGCTCGGTTTCGACCACCTCGGAGAGAACCCTCTGGGTTTTTGCATCCGGGTCATGGGGAATACCCAGAAAGCGATCCGGGGTCTGCAGGCAAATGGTGAGCCTGAGTAGCACATCACCGCGCAGGACGGTGGCGGCTTTCTCCCATTCGTGTCGAAGACGCTCCTCAGAAATGGGCGAATCGACTAAAACGATGAAGCCGCGGGCGGTCGGATCTTCTCCGGCAGCGTAGGCGACCTGCATGAGGCTTGTGCGAAGGGTGCGGATCGCATCCACGCCGAACTTCACCTCGATCACGGCATTTCCAATGCGGGCGTCCACATCCGCATCGGCGTGGGTTTGAGCCTGGCGATTGGAACGGGCTTTCATGACGTGGATGAGCTTGCAGGTTTCGTATTAAACCTGCAAGTAGAAATTAAACCTGCTGGTGAATATTGAAGTCGCGCGTTGATTTGGAACTCGCACCTTCATTTTGCGAAAGAATGGGCAAGGCGAATCCGCCGGCCCCCGGAGAAACTCCGCCATCCGGATCTCGGCTTGGTTGCTCAAGTGCGGCGGGCGATGGAGAATCCAGTCGATCATGGTTTCAACAGGGAAGGGATAGCAGGGGGGGGCAGGCAAATGAGCAAGTCTGGCTAACGGCAAAGGATCGAATGAATACCCGTCTCCAGAGGTCTATTTCCATGTGAAGACGATCCTCCTCCCTGCCCTGCTGCTGTCTTGTATGCTGTCTCCGATTACCCCGGCACAGACCTGCCGCGAGGTGGTTCGCGATGCATCCGGGCGGGTCGTCCAGACCATCGAGCGCCAGAAGCAGGCGGGCGGGACGGAACGGGCGGTCGTTCGTGATGCTTCCGGGCGGATCACCGGCACGGCCACCACGCAGACCACGGCGGGAGGCATTGGGCGCACGACATTCCGTGACGCCAGCGGCGGGATCAGTGGCACGGCCTCGACCCATGGGACCAACTCCGGCACGACGAGCACCACCTATCGGGATGCCAGCGGGCGACTGGCTGGCAGCGCCACAACCAATCAGTCAACAGGTTCTGGCAGCCGCACACAATTTCGGGATGCCTCCGGCCGCCTGACTGGAAGCGAGAACTCGCATGGTAATGGATCAAGCACTCGCCGCGACGCATCCGGCCGCATCACGGGAGCCAGCACGGGAAGCGGCAGCTGCACCACCGGGACGCGCCTGCCGATGACGCCGCCGAGCGTGAAGAAATGACATCGCACGGAGTTGCTTTTTCGACAACCGACCTGGGTGCTCTGCTTGGAAGGCGAGATACACCACCACATCTCAGTCGGGCTATGTCGGCAGCCGTTTCACGATCCGCGTGCCGTTGGTGAGGCAAGTCCCCTCGCCGGTTACCCAAAGGCATGGGATTTCGTGGCGGGCATACATTATCCGAGTCCTCGGATTGCTCTCCATGGCGATGTAGCGAGCGCGCTCACCGTGCAATGGGAATACTCTCTTGAGGAGGAAGTGTTGCTTGATCGCCGGAGGATTCCACCAGCCTATCGGCGCGAAGCACGCATGTTGTGGTCGCCAGCCGGTTTGAGCTTCGATACGGGCGAGAGTTTTAATGATCCAGGTTTCCGGGCGGGCGGTCATCAAGATGACGCTGTAGGGCTGCACGAGTTCCACGAGCCACTGGCGGTATTGCTCATCGGCAAGGCGTTTTTCCATGCGCTTTGGAGCGCTTCCATGTGCAGGGCTGTTGGCGACGAGGGTGTAGTTGAGATCAAGTAGAATAATCGGTCGCTGAGGTGAATGGGATTTTTGTTGCTTCATGACAGCCCCTCCGCGTCCAGCCAGGATTCCAGATCGGCGAGCGCGGCCCGGACGCATCCGCCGCTGCCCACCGCGATTCGCAATGACGTCTGTTCATCGACCGGCCAGTGACGGCGGAGCATCGTGGCGATTTCCTCGGTGGAGGGTGCCGCGAGCTTGATCGACTGGAAGCGGGTCTGGAACCGCTCGGTGAGCAGGTCGAGTTGCAGGTTGCTGGTGCCGACCACGGCGCGGCCCGGTGGCAGACGGTCGAGATAGCTCAGGAGCAGGTCTTGTGCATCCCGCGTGCAGCGGTCCATTTCGTTGATGATCTTCACGGAATAGACTCCGAACAGCGAACAAACACCCAGCGTGCCCATCCACTGCTTCACGGTTTCGACGGTGACGAGCTTGCCGTTGAATTCCTCGATGGCGAAGCGCGTGCCGGACAGTGCGTCGGCCACCATGTCGGCGATGCTGGTTTTGCCGACACCCGGCGGGCCGTAGAGCAGGATCTTCACCGGGACGGCGGGATCATCGTGGAGCTTGCGTGCCTTAGCGACGAGTCGGCGGGCGACAGTGGCGGCTGGGCCACATAGGTCATCGGGTCCGGTAGGTCGCCACGCCAGCGGAGAGCTTGCGAGGCGCTGTGTAGGGTTCGGCAGAATCTTGAAGAGTTGTGACATGGGGATCTTGGTTGGAATTGGTGATGGCCCTGGCGACGGCCACCGCACCCTTGCGGTAGAGAGTGACGGCGAGCAGTTCTCCATCAACGATCACCGACCAGTAGTGCGTGGCGTAGCCATCGGGTTTGCGGTATTTTTCGACTGCGACCTTCATCAGAAGTTGTAGTCGTGGAATTGGCGGCGGCCGGGAATGACCGGCTCGCCGTTGGTGGTGCGGAACCAACCGTCCTTGCGGCGCCTGGCGCGATGAGTCGCCCCGTCCGCATTGGGCGAGTATTGGTAGGTCTGCTCGGTGTTGTTCACGCAATGGGCGGAGAATCCACCGGCGACGAACTCGGGTTTCCAGTCGTCGAGAACGGCGGTGTCCTCCTGCATCCAGAGTGTCTTACCGCTGGGGCTGATGCGGATCACTGTGCAGGCGGTTCGGTCGGAGTAGTGGCAAACGCTCGCGCCAGCACCTACGATCGGTGTCCAATCGGGTGCGCTCATTTGTTCCAGCCCTCCCTGCGGATGCGGGTTTTGATCGAGTTGGGCGAAAGGCCGAAGTGCTCCGCGGTCTGCTTCACGCTGCGGCATTCAAGCCAGTGGGTTCGGACCTTCGACCAGTGGTCGTCACCGTGGCCGGGATTACCGACCTTCTTCGCTGGCTTGGATGTCTCGTTTGTGATTTGCGTGGCCTCCGCTGGCGTTGGTTCGGGCTCAGTCGCATCGGCGAACGCATCGTAGCGTCCCGGGCTGGCCTCGGGCTGGGAAGGGGTGAGCGGCACGACATTGCTGACGTCTTCACTTGCGAGGATTTCCGCGACGATCTCGCGGATCAGCGGTACAGGGATTTCGGTGATGGTGAAGACCAGTCCGTTGAGGGTCTTGCGACCGATGCTTTGCTTGAGGAACTTCAATGCCTCACCGCGGGTGCGGCCTTGGTAGCGGCCTTCGAATACGTTGGTTTCCTTGTCGTCGCAGACGATCCAATAGAGTTTGTTCATGGTGGTGTTTGGTTATTTTTGATGAAGTTGGCGCGATGAGTTCTGTTTTGCTTCGCACATAGTCTCTCTGGCTTCTTGTGCTGCGAGAAACTCGCGAATACTCCCGATGTAATAGAGGCGCTTGCCGTAGTTTCGGCCTTCAAGTCGTAGAGAAACGGAGCGGACTTTTCCTGCTTTTCTCAGGGTGTAGAGCGGCATGTGGGTTATGCCGAACATCCGTGTAATGTATTTTTCATCTGCCCATTCAGGTTCGTTATGCTTGTTCATCGTGGTACTTGATTATGGTTTGGTGCTGATGACGTTGCCGTCGGTGTCGATCCGGACGCTGAACACCAGCAGTCCGGTTTGGGTTTGCTTGGCGAAGTCGGCGCGGAACTCGCGGGCATGGATACCGGCCTTCAAATCGACCGGCAGGATGCGCCGGGCGGTGAAGCCGTTTTTCTCAAGTCCGCGAATGCTTCGCTGCATCGCCTTGCTCAGGTAGGTGTTAGGGAGTGATGCTTTTGTCATAGCGTCCCTCATCTGCCGGTCTGATCGGGCACGTCCATGTCTTTTTTCGTCTTTCTGTTGTCGGGTTTTCATGACGGGAGAGGACGGTTGATTTGAATGGTGCGCCCCTTGGTTTCCCCGGCGACATAACTGCCGGAATGGATGTGGCGGCGGCGTTGCGACCGGGTGCGGAGCTTGCCGTATTCCTGTTCGACATAGCGGGTGATCGCCGCCTCTTGATCCACGACGACCAGCCCGTATGCCTGGCGCTGGTCGGCGGCGTAGGATTCCTCGGCCCGTTGCTTCGCCGCCTTGAGTTCGGCGTTCAATCCGTCGCGCAGCCCCCGGTAGTAGGATGCCTTGTCCGGGTTGGCGTGGGTCCTTTTGAACTCGTTCCAACAGCGGAAGAAGGTCTGCCGCAGGTAGTTGAAGGCGTAGATGGCGAAGTCGATGTCGGCGGGTGCCCCGATGATGTCCACCGGTGTTCCACGACCGTTGGGCATCAGGATCGTCTTCACGTTGAAGTGCGCCTGCAGGATCGAGAGGATCATCAGGTCGGCAGGATTGAGGGTCTTGGGCAGATCGACCTTGCCCTTGTTGACGGTGAAGCCCGCGCCGCCGGATTCGCCGCGTTCCATGCGGAGCAGTGCTGAGTCGATGTTGTGGCGGGTCATCAATTCCTGAGCCTTGGCGAGAGCTACCTTCGCTTCGTTCTCGGTGGAACCGCGGGATCGGTCGGCCAATCGCAGGAGCTTGCGGATTTTTTCGAGGATGTCGGATTCGGATTTCATGGGATCTCAGGTGTTGGGGGGTAGCGACGTTCGCGGCGGGCGAACTTGCGGCGACTGGCGGGCGTGTTGTCGCGGATCATTTGCGAGATCCGCTCAGTGCTGCCGTCCGTGAGCCAAATGCCTTCGTCTTTGCGGCGTTGGATCTCGGCTTTTGCGAGTGGCAGTTGTTCGCCGAACATGAAGTCCGGGGTCATGTTGAGTTGGACGTCGGTCCAGTTGGTGAAGTCGATTTTGCTCATGTCAGGATTGGGGTTGGTTTGCGGGTTGGATCATTTCAGCGGTAACGAGTTCGGTCGGGATGATTCCGCCGTGCGGCCATTCGACAGGCCGGATGAATCCGCGGTCGCCGTTCCATTCGGCGATCACATGGAGAGCTTTGTCTCCATCCCACTCGGGGCGGATCAGGACTAACATTCCGGTGACGTATGCAGTGTCATTTCCGGAGTTGGCAGTCCCCTTCATCGTCCTTCATCTGCCAGTCTGACAACTTGAGTCCATGTCTTTTTTCGTCTTTCTTCCGGCAATTTATTAGTCCGTTAGATAACGATTTGGCACGGTGCATGAAAGTCACAACGCGTGCCAATCAGGCGTCATTCCGCACGCTCCTAATCTGTTTTGATTGGCACACTTCATGAGTGAATCGATACGGAGAAATTATGTCTTTTTTCTTCTAACTTCACTTAGCCATGGACGTGAGGTGGCACCATGGCAGATATTAACCATGACAACACCACTGATGTCCCGCCGCTTCGGAGTCGAAATCGAATTCCTCTCCACCGTCACCACCGAGCGAGTCCTGATGAGCCTGAGAGCCGCAGGCATCCGGGTCGAATCCTCCTACTACACCCACGACACCACGCCCTATTGGAAGATCGTCACTGACGGTTCCTGCGGTTTGGAACTCGTCTCACCGGTCCTCGAAGGTGAGGCCGGTATCGAGGAAGTCAGGATCGCCGCCGCCGCGCTGGAAGCCGCCGGTGCCCAAGTGGACCGGCGGTGCGGACTCCACGTCCATTTCGACGCCCGCTCGATGAATCTCAAAGCGGTGAAAAACCTCTTCAAACTCTGGCTGAAATTCGAGGACGTTCTGGACACGTTCCAGCCGCAGTCACGCCGGGGCAATAACAACACCTACTGCCGCACGAACCTCGAAAGCGGGCTGAAATTCGAGGACGTTCTGGACACGTTCCAGCCGCAGTCACGCCGGGGCAATAACAACACCTACTGCCGCACGAACCTCGAAAGCGGTGTTTCTGATAGTGAGGATCATCGGGGCCAATGTCACCGGTTGTTCAACAGGATCGACGCCTGCAAGAACATGGACGAGATGAGGACTCTCTACTCATGCCGCTACCGCAAGCTGAACATTCAGTCCTACTTCCGCCACCACTCCGGAACGACATGCCCCGAGAAGATCACCAACTGGGTGCGGTTGATGGCCCGCATGTTTGACGCTGCTGAATCTGCCGCCGCCGTCCGCAACCGCCCGGAAGACACCGGCATCGGAATGGGCCGCATGAAGTGGTTCTTCCAAGCCATCGACGCCCGCGGTCTCACCAAATTCTACACCGCCCGCGCCAAAAAACTGGCCGCATGATTTCCACCTATGACAATGACCACCATGAACACCGAATACCACACGATCGACGGCGCGACATTCTCAGCCGCCGATGCCACCGACCTGATGACCCAACTCCGGGCCGATAGCTTCAATCCGGAGGATGATCTGCCATCCTACTGCCGAGCCACTGCCCGTGCCTCCAAGATGCAGACTGGCAAACCGCACCGCCCTTGGCCGCCGAAAGCGCTGGTCGAGGACATGCTTGCATCCGGCCTTATTGCCACCGGCAAGCGCCACCCGGAATGGGGAACCTCCAACGACTGAACCGCCATGGCCTACCGAATCATGGAACCACGCTTCCCACTGGGGAAAACCGTGGCGACTCCCGGAGCGATGGCACTCGGAATCGACCTGACATTCTACATGCATCGCCACCATTGTGGCGATTGGGGTGACCTCGACGAATGCGACAGGCAGGCGAACGAGGAGGCGCTCGAACAGGGTTTCCGCATCCTGAGCTGCTACCGGGTTGGTGGTGGCCGGCGCATCTACATCATTACGGAATCTGATAGGTCGAGCACTTGCGTCCTCCTGCCCGAGGAATACTGAGCAGCGATGAGAAGCTGATGGGAAGTTGAGCACCCAACTTCCCACTTTTCCGCCGTCTGTGCAGCGTACATTCAACGTCTCGGACTGCCGCAACGCTCTGGAATCCGCCATCAACCAACTCCGGTTTACCTGTCATAAGTTACTGTGAGTAAGGTCGCCCGATCTTCGTTATGTGGGAAATGACAAATGGAACATTTCACGGGAATTGGACGAGGGTCGCGACATCCCGGCCATGAAGCGGGTCCGTAATAGATTCCTTTTTTCAGGATTCAAATCCTTCGCGCTGAGTGCCCACCTGTCCCCTCGCGGCGATCAGGTCAGGAGTGAAGTCGATGGACGATTACTCCGTGAGTTAGACCATGAACCGCGCCCCTTCAACGAGGAGTCATGAGATCCGTCGGAACGGAGTGGCCAGAATCCGTCACAACCGTTTTTTTGTTAGAGAGCTTGGTAGATGTCGAGGATCAGCTTGAAGTCTTTCTTGAGTCCTTGGCGGCGATCCTCGTCCCATTCATCGACGGGGGCCTTCTGGGTTTCACGCACCCACCAGCGGCGGATGCGGTTGAGGAGAGCGAAGTAGGACACATAGCCGCGGTCGGCGGAATCCCCCTGGACTTCCTCCTCAGTCGCGAGGCGACCAATATTGATCGACTTGCGCAGGCGACGGACGCTCAGGCCGTGCTTATCGGCCATATCGAGCCAGTAGCGCTTTTCCTCTTCGGTCTTGAGCTTTGCGACCGTAGCGTGCTGGGACCAGTCAAGATTCTCCTTACGTAAGTAGATTTCAACTTTCCGGGCGACGTGCGCGAGATTCATCAACGTCTGATAGGCCAGGCCAGTATTCGCAAGTGCCTCTTCATATTTCTCGCCATAGCGTTTGTCGCCGTAATTGATCCAGTCGCCGATGATGAACCCGATGGACCTTCCGATGGGGGCGAGTTTCTGTCCAAGGTTGTCCCACTCGTCGAAGCTGAGGTTCTGGCGGAACTGGATGCCGGTGGGAGTGATCGAGAATTTCGGGTCGTTGATGGCGAGCGTGGTCATGGTAAGGATGGGCGGTTTCGTTTAAGTTGAGCCCTCTGGTAAATCCTGCGTGCTCGGGTGTTTCGCATGGCCCTTGAAGGCGCAAGATTCAGCCGTTCCGTGATCTCAACGCACCTCTTCGCCACGGCCGCCCGGGTGATGCCGTGGCGCTTGGCTATCTCGGTCATCGTTTCGCCCTCGTAAGCACTGAGGCCGATAGCGACTGCCAGGCACTCCACAGTCAGCCTCGTGTTGCCTTCGGAAAGCAGGTCGGCAACGAAGTGGCGGAGCACGTCTGCGACTTCACGGGTCTGCGGATCCTTGTGGTCGTCCTCATGATCCACCAAGGCCGCGATGTCGGGTTCATGACTGGCCAGTGGCGAATCAGCCATGTCGTGATCGGGTGCGCCGTTGCCGTGGCGTTGCACACATGGTTTAAGCAGACCGAGTTTTTCTGCCTCTCGACGTTCATCGAGGGACATGGAATCAACCCACGCCTGGTATTCGCGTTCGTACTCGGCATCCTTGGCGGATTGCCGTTTGGAGTATTCGTCCTTCATGGAAAGGCGACCTCCTTTCCGCTGTTGGACACTTGGGTTGTAGTGTCCGCAACGTGTCCGACGCTGGAGCCCTTGTAAAATATGGGTTTCGGACACATGGACACTTTGGACACTATGTATAAGTATATATGTATGCGTGTGCGCGCATGCGCATGCGCACGCACGCACGCAAAGAATGGTTTTCGTCGCGTAAAGTGACCATGTGTCCGACGATTGGATAATCCACGTAAATTCAATGGATTGCGAAATGGACACGTGCTCTGGCCACTATGGGAGTTGGACACCGTGGCATGCCGAGCGTGCGGATCAGAATGGCTCATTGTTGTCGTTTGCTTGGGGTGCGAGGTTACGATCACGCCGGATTGTCCATGACCTCGTTCGGTTGCCGCCGTTCTGGCGGGCGTAATCAATCGGGTATCCTTGGCTCTTGAGTTGCCCGAGGCGACGTCCGATGGCGTCTGGCGTGTATTTCGCCGCGACGTGTTTGGTGGATTCGTCAGCCATCATCTCGGCGAGCAGGTCGGTTGCTGAACCACTCCAATCGAGTTGGCTTGGGTTGGAGAACCATGAGCGCAGGAACCGCTCCAGAAGCTCGATGAAGCCCGCCGTGTTGCCCGACTGGCGGGCCGTCTCGATCAGCGTGGCGTGGTGGTAGCAGCGGACGCCGAAACGCACGTCTCCCTGGCAACGCAGCGGGATTTCGTAATCGCGCAGCCAACGAGCGAAGGCAGGCAACTCGGCCCGGATGCGGTCGGCGGCATCAGTGAAGTTACGTTTTGCGGTGCGGATGCGAAACAGGCAAATCTTGTCGAGAATACTCATCTCGACATCCGGTAGGATGCGGATCGATTCCGGGTCGGCATTGCAGGTGATCACCACGCGGCCGGCCCACGGCAGCATGATCTGATCGCGGAACTTCGGATGGTATTGGAACGCATAGTTCGCCGGGATCTTCTTGAGCATCGACGAGTAGAGTTGCTGCTTCTTCGGGTCCGACGACGGCACCGTGTCGTCCACCGACCACACGCCCACCTCGAAGAGTTCCTTGTTGAAATGCGACTCACCCAGCAGGAAGTCCGACGCGTCCATGTGGCCGCCGAACAGTCCGCCGATGAGGACATTTGATGCTAACGTTTTGCCTTGGTTAACACCACCTGCAAGGAAGATCGCCTGGCCGTTCTTTGGCCTGCCCGCCAATGCGTGGCGGTAAGCGTATGCCAACCACGACAGGAAGAAGTCGAGCTGCTCGTCCGGGTCGAACAACCCGGCGAGGAAATCGGCAATCCATGGGAAGCCGTCACCCCATTCTCCATGACCGGCCATCGGCTCGATGATGCGCGATCGGCTGATGTTAAGATACTGCTTGCCGCCGAACTGGATGAGGTGATCACGGCGGAAAACGAACGGCGCGGCACCGTCGAGGCACCGGTTTTGGTGAATCTGTTCGAGCGCGATGTCGAGGGGAGATGCCGTGGCTCCGCCCGGTCGCTCGTCGGAGATGGCGTGGGCGACCCGCAGGTGCAGCGAGATGTCGGGCTTCTTGAAAGGCCGCCAAACGCCTCCGACCTGGAGCCAGTAATCGCGACCATCGAACCATGTGCCATTGATCGCAGCACCGATGGTGGAGGCACGGAACTCGTCAGTGAACTTCCTGCCGAAGATTTCGGTCCAGGTGACGAACGGTTTCGGGCCGGTGAAACATTGCATGCCAGTTGGCCGGACGATGGCCGCACCTGGGCTGTCGGCGCTTTCGTCCCAAAAGCGTGGCCCGCGGGCACCTTCCTCGAATGGTCCGGGCCAGCGGCCGGGGAACTTCCGCTCCACCTCGTCGGCAACCCGCTCGATTGGTATCACCTCACCGAGGGTGCGCCAGTCCGTCGCCTTCGATGCCTGGATGGCCCATGCCTGGAGCAGATCCACAGGCATGAGAGAATTGTGGACGACGCGCCAACCGTCGCCGCAGTGGTAATACTGTGACGGACGTTCCAGCGCCTCTTCATCCAACCCAGGCAACAGCTTCTTGAGCTTCAGTTCCTTCTTGAACCGGTTGATGATCGCCTTCTGCGACTTCCGGTCGAACACCGGCAGCGGGGAGGAGAACAACCAGACGGCGCGTGCGTTGCCCGAGAAGGATGCCGCCACCATGTTCGGCGGGTATTCTGGATTCGCCCTCTTGAGGAATGCGTCGATCTCACCGGGGGCCACCTTGGCGTCGTAGTCCACCACCAGCGCGTGCATGAATTGCGGCGGGTTCTGGTCGCCGAGCCGGAGCGCCGAGTTCGCGCCCTCGTATCCGGAGAAGAACAAACTGTGCGTGGACGGTGACGCGCACCATTGGCGATACCCCTCCTTGTCGAGACCGGAGGGCACCGCACGGGCACCGTTGAGGAGTGGAGACCATGGTTCGCCCAGCGTGACCCGCTGGCCGGACAGGTTTTCGAGGCAGAAAAGTTTTGGGAATGTGGTATGGGCATTCATTTTCAAAAGTGGCTGTAGGTAATTTTCTGGAATTACGCCTCGGTTTCTTTTGCTTCGAATGATCCAAGTGGTTGATTCGCGGACACCGTTAGATCATCCAAAGCGGCATCGAGGTCGCGCTGGCGATAGCGGATGGCGCGGCCGATGCGGATGAACGGGATCAACCCTTGCATGCGCCAGGCATAAAGTTGCCGGTTGCGGATGCGGAGGTATTCGCAGGCTTCGAGGTCCGTGAGCAGCCGCTCACGACAAGACATGGTTGTGGATTGCGAGGACATGCACCTATCTCCGTGTCAACCAACTCTGATCGCCGCAGAGCAAATCTCATTGCGACATGAGATTTGCCTGCGGTCGATTTGTGTGTGGTCGCGCACGGTCAGCGCCGTGTGGCACTTGTCCTGCCGTCAGACATTCACCGCCTCGCCGGTGCGGGAATGTTTTTCTGGAAAGACATCGGGCGCTTGTTCCCGCCGCTTTCTTTTATTCCACGAACGCTTCGCTACATCCCGTCGAAGCTGGCGGATTTTCTCATTGCTGAGTGGCAGCCCAAATTGCTCCGACAAGATACCTACCCGCTTGCTGATGGCGGCAGCGGAACAGCCGATACGACTGGCGCAGTAGCGGATGGATTTAGGTTCCTTATTGAGCAGGAACCGCCATGCGATGCGAGTGACCTCCGGGTCGCCCCGTAGGTAAGTGGCGGCGATGGACTCGATCACAGTGAGCAGATCGCTTCCGATGTCATGGGCTGGTTCCGATTCCGGCTCCAGCACATCGATTGGTGTCTTGTGGTCCACAGCGATGCGGCGGCCGTTTTCATAATAGTTGGTATGGTTTTGCTTCATAGCTCCGCCAGCCTAGGAGATTTTTTCGGACAAGCGGGTGGCCCGACGAAATGGTGAAGGCCTCAAGGGCGGCAGTCGTGGAGCAGGGCGTAATGCGTGGAAATTGTTCTGCCGGAAGAACAATTGCCGCATAGCCCGAGCGGAATTCTCGTTCCGTGAACGAGAATAGGTGTTCAATGGCGAGCGATCTGGGGCCTCGTGCTGCCATTTCTCCTGTCGGCAGGAGATTTGCTGTGGTTCCTGTTGGCTTGAAACCCACCTTCAGCCTTTCCGGGCATGTGCTGAAAAATCGAAAAATGGACGAAATCCGTCTTTTTCTGCATACGACAGCACATCGCGCTTCACAGCAGATGGCTGGTGGGCACCTCAGATTCTCCTTACGTAAGTAGATTTGCGTAAGAATTTCCGGTTACTGGGTCTGAGATTTTCATGACGACATGAAAATCGCGCCGTCGGGTGCCATGCCCATCAACAGTCTTACCCGACGGAAAGACTGAAGCCGTTCCGACTTGATGGTCTCCACTGCCCGCCACTCGCCCTTGAACTCGTCGATGGACGAGATCAGGCAAAGGATTTTGTTCGAGGGTTGGCTACTGGGTGGCAGCATGGCACCCGAAAAAACACCTCAGTTTCCATCCATTTTCCCCCAATCTCACCCGATGTAGGAGCAATTTGTGCCATGACTTCTGAATCCGGGGCCGCCCAACCGTTGGCCTGCCTGAGTTTGCGGCGCGGGTGAACAACGTGCTTTTCCTTACGTAAGGAAATTGTCATGGCGACATGACAAGTGAGTGTTGTGCAAAACCAGCGATTGTCGTTGCGCAAAGAAAATTGCTATGGCCGGCCCAGAGTGTCCGGGGGGCATGCGCCAAAAATATTGAGCGCGCGCAGAAAATGCGGCACCGGGGAGTTCTCAAATCGATTTCAGAACCTCCGGTGCCGACTCCTCTGACTGCAGGTGTTAGTCGCGAATCTTCGGTTCCACTTGGTAGAGCTTCTTCAGCGCAGCCAGCACTGCGTCGAACTCAAAGAGGTAGAACCGTGAGGTGATCTGGATGTAGGGAATCATCCGTTTGGCCACCCAGCCATCGACGGTCCGAGGGCTGACCGAAAGACGCTTGGCGAGTTCTTTCTTTTTGATGAGGACGGGCTGGATGGGACCTGCTTCCTGAATCTGATCGCAGGTGTTCATCGTCCGGACGGGGCTTGTTATGATTGTAGCTTTCATGGTTACGCAATTTTGGCGGTGTCAACGACTCTTTGGTTTTCAAGCTGCATGCAGAGCCTCCGGAGTCGCTCTCGGATCGACCAAGGAAGCTCCTTGGGCAGCCATCCGTCGGGCGGCATGATGGAAAACCACGCTTTGGCGTCCTCCTCCGTCACAACTTCGCGGTAGTGGCGGAAGATCATCTTCGGTGAGTTGCCAGCCTCCAAGGCCGTCCGGGCTACGTCGCCTGTCAGTGCCACGCGATAGCTGATGAACGAGTGTCTGAGGGCATTCTGACGCCATCCACCGGGAATCTTGGCTTTCACGGCCAAGTCGCTCATCGCTCCGGCCACCGCCGTCAGCGTTACGATCTTGCCGGTCGATTCGCGCCAGGGGGCAAGCCATGCCTTGAGATTCTCTGGCAGCGGGACGAGCCGCCGTGCTGCGGTCTTGGCTTTGCGGCCAGCTATTTCGATGTGGCCGCGATCCCATTTGATGTCCTCCCAATCGAGCCGCATGATCTCTGCGCTCCGAATGCCGGCGAACGCCCCGATTGCGATCACCGGCAGAATCCGCGCGTGGGAATTCACCAGTAGGCTTGTGATTTCATCCGGCGTGAAGATCTCGATTTCCGTCTCCGGTTCCTTGAATGTCTCCGTCTGCTCGGCGGCGGTTTTTCGATCCGGATGGAGATAGCCCTGTTTCTTGGCGAAGTTGAACATGGTTACGATGTTTCTCCGGTGTCCGTTCCGACTGACTGGGCCGAGCCCCTTGAGATCTGCTAGATATTTGTTGATGTCCGCAGTCGTTATTTCACCGATATTGCCGGAGAGTTTGTCGGTGAACCGCTTCAGACTCACCCGGCACCCGTTGACGTAGGCCGCGCTCACACCAGTTCTGGCACGAGATTTCACAAACTCGGCAGCGACCTGAGCGGTGTTCTTCACCTTGAGCAGGTCGGTCCGGTTCGCCTCATAGAAACGAACGGCATCGGAGAGTGTGATCCCCTTCACCGCATTGCGGGCACTGATCCATTCGTCAATGGCGGCAGCGAGTGTGACACCGAATTTTGAGGTCTGCTTCTCGCAATACCGGAGGAGTTCCAGATCGCGCTTGGTGACCTCACCTCCGGCTTCCCAACCATTGGCAAGACGGACCGTGATCTGTTGGGCGACCATGCGGGCTTCCTCCATATCCGACAGACTTCGAGTCCGCCGCCGACCTCCCTCTTTCCACACCAGGGTGAACCCGGAATATCCATCCTTACGATTGATCGTGTAGATCTTTACTCTCGTGGAACCGTTGCCGAATTCCACGACACTGCTGCGGCGTTTGCGCTTCTGGGACATAGGCCCGGGACGCGATGTCAATTGGTCCGAAGCCTTATCTGGACCATTGCCCCGGTTTTTCGGTTTTACTTCATAATCAATTGATGATGAGCTGATTGGGCAAATGACCCCACCAGACCGACCATTCGTAAAATCAAGGAAAACAAGGGGTTACACACATTGTATGTGCCCTAAATTGCCCCCTAGTGGTTTTCCTGCTGAAAAGGCTTTTCCAAGGATCTCAGCCGCCTCTATTCCTCAGCGCTTTTGGGTAGAAATACACCGATTCGGCAGCTTGCGCATCCAACCACCTCCAGAAGGCTGCCTTTTGAAAAAGGCAAATAGCTAGGGTGCAGGCGGCTCTGGGAAATTCTTCCTCTGACTGTGGGTGAAAATGGCCCTTCTGAGGACAGCCAGCAAATCGGCGGAACCCGACCCGTTACTTGGACTGTGACACGTATGAGCTTCATCCCTTGTTCCGGACACGCCATTTAAAGCACAGGGTTGGCGCAGGGTGACGTTTGGCACCCTGCTCAAAAAACCTCAAACCAGACTTGGCTGGCAAGACGGCCTGCCCCATGAGCATATTGAACCGCGCTATGAAGACCTATCTCCTCGGAGATCACCACACGAACTACGACGATTTGTTGCGGGCCATGCTCCGCAAAGGGTGGAAGAATGTTCGAATCGTTCATGTGGGTGACGGCGAAGAGGGGTATCCGGGGTCCTGGGACGAGGAGACGGCGGTGCGACTGGATAAGGGCTTCGCCGCTCTTGGCATCGAATACCTGAGCATCCGCGGCAACCATTCGAACCCGCACGTGTTCGACGGGTCCATCATGTTGCCGAACTTCAAATTGCTACCCGACTACAGCCGGTTGGAGATCAACGGTGAATCTTGGTTGTTTGTGGGTGGAGCAGTCAGCATCAACCGCATCGAGCGGGAGGTGGGAAAGACCTGGTGGGTGGAGGAGGAAATGGTTCTGCGCGAAGATCTCGCGCATCCTGCGGATGTCCTTGTCACCCACGCTGGCCCCTCATGGTTGTCGCCTCCCCCCAACCTGTTGGTAGAAGGGTTCATCCGCAGCGAGGAAGCCATCGGCTGCCACTCCTTGCGGCAGGAACTGGCGGATGAACAACTTCGCCATGACCGGTTGTTTGAATTGGTGAAACCCCGCCATTGGTATTACGGGCATTACCATCACCAGGCCGACCATCAGCACGAGGGATGTGTCATCAAACAACTCGGACTTGCGGATGTAGTGCTCCATGAAGTGGGCAATATCAGTGGCTAGGAGGAAGGCTCATCCTTGCCACCGTAATCGTCGCACTCTCGAAGTGCTCGGAAAGGGACCGAAGCTCAAGGTAGTAGCAGGAATGGGGGTGAACCAGAGCGTCACATTCGCCCCCCTCGGCGGGCAGCTATACAAGTTCCTCAATCAATGCGCGTTCCCCTCCCGGCGTGCCATAGAGGCAGAGCGAGGGCGCACCCAGAAGCGGATCGAACCACGCCGCCACCGAGGTACCCGCGAAAGCGAATGTGGCGGCCGGGTCCGGGACTGATATGGTCGTCTTGCAGAGCTTCACCATCCGCTCTTGGATAGCGTCACTATAGAGGTTGGGGCGCTCATCTCTTTTTACATCCGGATCAATTCGACGGACGTCAGTCGGATCGTCATTGCTTGTTTGCTGACGCGGTAGCGTTCGGCCAGCGCGGCGATTGTATCGTTGTGCTCCGCATCCAGTGGTCCAAGCCCCGCCAAATCCGCCCGAAGAAATTCCTCTGGCATCAGAATTTCCGCAGCAAACCGGTTCGCCTCGATCTCATCTTCGTCGATCCTCTCTTCAATTTTTTGCCCTTCTGACGTGGCAAAAGCTCGATCAACATGCAGTCCGCTTTTTGCATGCAGAAGAAGATGCCCCAGTTCGTGAGCAACGATAAATCGCTGGCGAACAGCTAGGTGGTTTGAGTTGAAGCCAATGACAGGCTCCGAGCCTGGCGTGCGCAACAGGAATCCGGTGATATGGTCGTCACCTGGAGCACTGGTGAGCGATACGCCCTGCCCTTTGACGAGAGCTTCGATGGCTACTGGCGGTGCAGTGATGCCCGCATCTAGAAGCAGTTTATTCGCTGTGTCTTTGATCAATTTCCAACGGATCATTGTCTAAAATGAGGGATTACCCCCTGGGAAAGGTTGTGGAGAGCAGCACGAACAAACTCTGCGGCATCACCAGCCGAACTTAAATCCGGCCCACCTGCGGGGGCAGGTTGCAAAGGGGCGATCAACTCAGCAGGCGGTAGCCCTAAAGCAGCTGCGAGGGTAAACACGTGATGCAACAAGAGCTTCTGCCGTCCGGCTTCAATATTGACGACCGAGACACGGCTCAGCCCAGCGCTATTCGCGAGTTCCTCTTGGGTCAGCCTTTTCCCGCGAACCTCGCGGATGCGCGCACCCGCTAACTCGTAAAATCGTTTTTGATCGAAATTGGCCACGGCCAAAATCTCCCAAGGCCGACAGGAATGCGCAAGCAATTCTTACGTTTGCCTTTCTTACGTCCGTTCTTGTAGTGGTTTTTTCTTGCATTTACACTCCAACAATGTATCGTGCCCCACGTCGCCGCCATTCAAGGCGATTGAAACCCCTGCTAACCATGAACTTGAATTCGAGATCCCGCTACAATTGGCGAAAATACCCCGGCAACGTGACCTGCAGCTGCAACTCCAGCGGGTGGTGCGTCTACTTCCCTACCGAGCGGGACGGCAAACCAGTGCGTGCCCGAAAAAGGTTTCCGAGTAGGGTGACGGCTCACCAGTTTGCGCTACAAAAAGCAGAAGAGATCACGCAACATGGAACTGCCTATGGCACGTTGCCAAATGAGGTTCATACGGCTTACCGCCTCTATCGGGAACAAGTCACACTGCTTGCCAAAGGCGGGAAGGAGACGCCGTCGTTCGAAATGCTGGTGCGCGGTGCGCTGACTTCCTTGGCTACAGAAATTATTCCCGGGGAATCCGCTGTTGCTGACAGAATCGAAAGTTACCTGGCAAGCCGGAAGGCAGACCTTTCAGTCACAACATACGCCAACCTCCGCGCCCCACTCCACCTGTTTGCTCGTTCGCTGGGCGACAGAGCAATGCGGTCGATCACCCCCGAAATGATCGAACGTTGGTTATCAGACCTCCCACGACAACGCTCCACGAAGGAGCAGGAACCAAAACAGGATCCAAAACACAGCCATCCCACAGGAAGGCTTAGCTTGGAGCGGAAAAGCGGGCTGGTGTTGAGTTGAAATCCCTGCCACTCGGTAGGGTGTTATGAAC
>JAIFNK010000314.1 GCA_020047775.1 Akkermansia sp.
ATGATCGTGGGGACGCTGACATTGATGAGGGTCGCCAGTTCTTGGGGTTTCAGAAGCTGCTGCATGCGCGGTTTGGTGATGGGTGAATTGCCGGAGGGATGATGGCCGGTCATTCGGAGGATGCGCAAGTAGGGGATCATGGTTATTGGTGATGTTTAGCGCCTATTGATTACGCGTGCGATCCGACCACGTCAGAACAGCTCCGTCTGCTGCGGTCCATCGCACCCGGCACATGTTTCGCCACTACAAATCGCCATGCGTCGTGCCGCCGAGGGGTAAGCGCTGGTCCTGACCGCTTGCCAAAGTATGATCACTGGGCGATTGATAGTGGCCATGGGACCGTCACTGCTGCTGGACAAGTCGACATTACAATCGCTGTCTCACAATGAAATGGCGATCCTGCGTCGGTATTTCTCCCTCGTAGTGCCGCCTATCCTCCTGGTGGAGATCCTTGCCGATCTCAAGAAACAAGCCGGATCAGGCCGTAAACCCAGCGTTCCAGACCTTGCACGGCGGATTGTTCCGTCATCTTCACTCCCCATACTTCCCAGCTACCGTGATCTCATAAACGCTGAACTCACGGGCACCAGGATTGCCATGGATCATCGCCCTATATTATTGCGAGGTCGAGGAGTCCGCAGCGCTGATGGCAAACGTGGGACTGTGGTCGATTCTTCTAGCGAAGAGCAGGCTCTACTCCGGTGGCAGCAGGGCGATTTTGAGGCGGCGGAAGAACTGCTGGCAGAACAGTATCGCCGCGCTATCAGCGAGATGGACGTGGAGGCATTGCAGCGCCAGCTTCAGTCAGAATACAGCAAGAGTCTCAAACTGGACTCCCTGGAAGCTACTGCCGAGTTCGTCGAAGATCTCGTTGAGAGCGCCAATCCTGAATTACTACTTCGTTGGTTTTTCGGAGAGGCCTTGGGTGAGAGCATACTACCTGATTCCGTCCTGACCCGTGCAGGCGCTCCGTCGGGATTGGGTCAGCGCTTTCCTTACCTCTCCTACTGCCTAAAGGTTTCCCTATTGTTTCACTTCGGATTGGCATTCCGACACATTACGACCCGACCCACCAACCGGATCGATCTTGAGTATTGCTTCTATCTCCCCTTCACACTTGGATTCTCCTCGGGAGACCAGCTTCACCGTGACCTGTTTGAGCATGTCGCCCTCCCCAAGAACGACTTTTGTTATGGTGATGATCTGAAGCACGACTTTCGTCGCCTATTGAGTCACCGGGAACATGATCCGGAGGCGCTGGAGGCGGTTAAGCCGCCGGAGTTGGCACCCGATTCGTTCACTTGCCGGATGTGGGAAAAGCACATGAAGCCGGTTTCTCAGAGGAGGGAGAATCTTGCCAAGTCGCTCTCCCCGGAGGAACAGCAGCGACTTATTGAGCAGCTTCGAACCATGATGGACGGGGAGATGGACCATGACACCGCACCGGAGTGTCACCAGGACTTCCTCTTCCGTAAGATGCAGATCCACCGAGACGGTCCCTGCGTTTGTGGCAGCAGCAAGTCGTTCGGTGAATGCTGTGGTGCTGGAATTGAATGACAAACATAACAGCGTGTCCCCCAGCACACCCGGGACAAATCAAATTTGAATCATACCAAGCGCATCCTCCCTCACTCGTATCCTGCCGCGTGCGGCGGCTGCGGCGAAACGCTCTGGCAGACAATCTGAGAACTTCAGGCCATCCAGCCATTGCTTGGAAATGGGTAGCTGCCGCAGGGCGTCCGGGTCTGCCAGCAGACTCCGGATCGCAACCGTCACCCGCGAGGTGTCCGTCTCGTATGGGAACTTAAGGCTGAAGTCGTCGAATCGTGCCTCGATGCCGGCGCTGGTCTCAAGCACAGAGGCGAATGCCTCGTTCAAAAAGCGGCCGGCGAAGTTCCACCAGATCACATGATTCTCTGCCGGGTCGCTGACGCAGTTGGTGCTTTCCACTCCGAGAGCAAGATAGTCTCCACGCAGCGCTCCCATCCTTGTGCTACAGCGGTTCGACCAACGAGGTGAACTTTGCTCCGACAGCAGCACCGCCCCCACGCCACGCGCCATCTCGAAGGAGAGGCCTTGTCCCTGACCATACCAGCGGGCGCTGCCCTTGGCGGTGGTTGGGGTGACGAAGACCTTGCGGCCAGTGAAATCGATGTCCCGGATGTCCCAGGCTCGTCCGCTTAGGATCAGTGGGCGGCGCTCCTTTCCTTCCTCCACCGCCACGGTAAGCCAGTCCACCATGCCGATGCTGTTGACGCCGTGTACGACTTCGAACAACGGCGGCGAGGTGAACACCGACACGAGTTCGAGGAAATGGCGACGCCCGAAGCGCTTCTCGCCTTCGTCGCCCATTGAGAGCAGGACGCCGTCCGAAAACAGAATCTCCGAGTCGATCAGGTGCTGGATCAGGATTGCGACTTCTTCGGGCGGCAGGTTCGAAAAGGCCGGGAAGTTCCCCAACCAATCCCGCCAGCCATCCACCCGGATTCCACCGGTCTGAAGCGTCAGGGCGAGAAGCTGTTGGACGAAGAGGTGATAGGGATCACGCGGTGCGATGATGGGTTCGACGAATCCTTCCTCCCAAAGTTTCACCAGAGCGGTCGCATGCAGAAGCGCGTTGTCCGATGTCGTCAGGAAGAGGCAGTTCCGTGAGGAGCCTGGCCGGCGACCGGTGCGGCCGATCCGCTGCAAGAAGGACGCCACCGTGCCCGGCGCATCGATCTGAATGACGCGATCGAGATCACCCACGTCGATGCCAAGTTCCAATGTGCTGGTCGCAACAATCACGCAGTTGGAGTCCGAGCTGAAAGCTGCCTCCGCTTCGCGCCGCTGTTCGGCGCTGAGCGAGCTGTGGGAAACGAAGGTGCTGATGCCACGCTCCCGCAGCATCACGGCCAGTTCCTCGACGCGCCGCCGGCTATCGCAAAAAACGAGTCGCTTCTCACCCTCGTGAAGTTGGCTGATCACGTGGGCGGCGTTCTCCAGAGTGCCGACGTAATCGACGCAGACGTTCGCCGCAACACTGGCAGCCTCCACTGAAATAACGCGCCGTTCACCGCTGCAATGACCCGCGAGCCAGTCGATCAATGAATCCGGGTTACCAACGGTCGCAGACAGGCCGATACGCTGGAACTCTCTCCCTGCCAGCCGCTGGATCCGCTCGACGACTGCGAGCAGGTGAAGCCCTCGGTCATCCCCGGCGAAGGCGTGGATCTCATCAATCACCACCATCCGCACATTCACCAGCAGCTCACGCAGTTCCCGTCGGCTTGAAATCATCATCACCTCCAGTGACTCCGGCGTGGTCAACAGGCAGGCTGGCTTCTTCGCTTCGATGATCTTGCGGTCCTTCGTCGGGACATCCCCATGCCAGAGGCCGACCTCGTGGCCGACCATGCCGAAGTAAGTTTCCAGCCGTTCATGCAGGTTGTTGAGCAGCGCCTTGAGCGGGCACAGATAGAGGATCGCGGTACCGTCCCAGTTCTCGGTGAGCAGCCGGGAAATGGCAGGCAACACGGCGGCTTCCGTTTTTCCGCCAGCAGTGGGGGCGATGACGAGTGCGTGCTCGCCCGCTAGGATCGGCACGGCAGCCAATTCCTGGAGCGGCCTAAGACCCGGCCAGCCAAGGGTGTTAACCAGATGGTGCCGCAGCAACGGGTGAAACGAATCTGACGCGCGCTCGTTCACAGATCGAGCTGGATTTCATCCGGAGAGACCGCACCGATGGCCGAGCGCTCCGCATCGTTGAGTTCTTCGCCAGTGATCACTGGCTGATAGTGTTCGAGCGGATTGAAGTCTTTGTGAAGTTCCACCACATCGAGCAGTTCACTGACGAGTTTCTTAAGGAAGATCCGGGGAGCCAAGCCGACCTCGCCACCCAAACGACCGGCGATCCCGGAGGCCAGGGATGAAATGACGGAATCGTCCACCTTCGCACTTACTCGCTCACCATCCGCCAGACCCGACACAAAAATGTTTCTGACCTTCCGCCCGACTTCCACCAGCGATTCATGCTTGAAGGGCATCAGCCGGATCTGCGGCGCTCGTGGATTATCGAAGCGATTGTCCGGCTGAAATTCCGTCGCCAGTCGCTGGGCGAGCGGTTGCGATTTTTTCACCCCCTGAGGCCCATCGAAGAAGATCGGAGTTCCGGTGATGACCAGCATCAAGCCCGGGAAACGTCCTGAGTCCAGTTCATCAAGCAACTGGCGCAATGCATTCAGGCTCTTGTCCCGCACGTCCGAGCGCGCCCGCTGAAGGGTCTCCACTTCGTCGAGCACCAGCACCAGTCCGCCATTGCCGCTGTCGCGCAGGACCATCAGAAGCCCCTGAAGAAACGTGAGCGCGCTCTTGTGGTCGATCTCCCCCTTGACGCCCGCGACCCGTTTCACTTTCGCGGACACGTTAGGCTGGCCGCCCAGCCATGCGATCAACCCTTCAGCCGTTTCGGTGTCGCCCTCGGCGAGAGCGCGGCGGTAGGCACGCAGGACGGCCGAAAACGCCGGTGCAGTCCGAGCCACCTCGCCGAGACGCTTCTCCATCAACTTGTCAGTTTCTACGAGCAGGTCATTCTCAGACGTTGCACCGGCGGCGATCACATCCTCCTCCAACGAGTAGAACCAACTGTCAATGACTTCACGAAACGCACCCTCCCGAGTGCCTGATAGATTCAATCGTTCGATAAGCCGGCGATAGACGGTTTCCAGCCGATGCAGCGGCGTTTCGGTTTCCGAAATCTGCACCTCCGCCGCCGCGAAATTCCTCTGCTTTGCACGCTCTTGAATCCAGCGCGAGAAGAAGGTCTTGCCGCAACCGTAGTCGCCGCGGATCGCCTTGAAGGCGGCGTTCCCCGTCTCCACATGATCGAGCATTTCATCAACCGTCGTCTCGAAGCCATTCAGTCCGACTGCCAGTTCGTCCAAGCCACGACGAGGTACGGTGCCCCGGCGGAGGGCTTCGAGGATTTCTTTCCGCTTTTGCGCGCTGATTACCGGTGCATCCATCAGAGTTTGAGTTGAAATTGGCTGGCGAGCAGTTTGCGGTTCAGACGGACCGTGTCGGAGTCCCTGTCGATTTCGAGAATCTCATAACTGTCCACATTGGTGAAGCGGGCCACCCGTGACAGGACACCTTGCATCCGGAGCGACTGTTCACCGATTGCCTGGGCCAACGCACCCATCAGCAACGTGCCGCCATTGGCGTCGAGGGCCGACAGGACCTTCCTCATGTGATCCTTGTTCGGTGCTGCCCGGCCAAGCAGGCGGTCCTGTTCCGCATAGACATCGGACTTCAGGAACTCCGCCATCCAAGCCGGCTCACCGGGAGATTCGACAGCCGGGACAAGCGGCTCATCAAACAACGGCAGCTCATCGACATTCGTGACGGGCTTCTTCTTCGGCTTGAGTTTGAGGGGTGTAGGAGGCGCGGCCTTGACAGTGCCATCGCCAAGAAAGACCCGCTGCCAGTTCCACCAGTCAGGTTGTGGTGCGTCCACGGCTTCGTAGCCCTCGATCTCATCCTCGGGCGCGGCGAACACCGCCAGTGGGATCAACACTTCCAAATCGCAAGCGCCACCATGATAGCCGGCCGACTTCGGGCCATAACGCAGGGTTTCGGTGATCGGTAGAATGACCGACGGCGCACCGATTGCGGCCTCGACTCTCGACCCGGAAAACTTCCGCTCGCCCTCGTCGCTGACCTCGCCATGGCGGAAGCGCGCCTCCCCTTCGGATTGGCGCTCGATCATCTTGGTGTTCTCCATCTCCGGGATGTGACCGTGATCGCTCGTCAGGACAATCAGGCGCTTACCCTGGTCCGCCGCTTCAAGAATCGCGGGCAGGATCCCGATGTCCTGCACCTTCCAGTCGAGCGATAGCTGCCCGCCGGTTTTCAGTTGGTCGTCGATGGCGTTGAGCACCACCGCGACCACCCGGTGTTCGCTACCTGCGAGTGCATCGCGCACCTTGATCGACAAGCCACTGCTGTCCCCGGATCCAAGATCGCCCTTGGTAAAGAGCAGCGGCTTGCCCTTGCTGCGGACATTGGCCAAGTCGGCATGCTCACGGAACGCGACGGCCTCGGTATTGCGAATCCCCGCCTGCACCTTCCCTGAGAAAAGCGACCAGCGTGAGTGTTGGGTCACGCTCGGCAGCACGCTCATGACCCGTGTTGGAAATTCTTCTCCCACCCGCCGCTGAGCCGCCCAGCCTGATTGTTCGAGGCTGCGTCCCAGTTGGTGGAATGCGGGGAAATTCATGCCGTCCATCACCAGCAACAGCACCGGGCGCTGGGAGGCCAGTGGTTCCACACATTTGGCGACGACGTCCTCGATGGGGATCAGCCCTTTGCCGCCGCTCTCATTGTCGCAGTGCCAGTGGCAAACGCGCTCGCCGAAGTCGACTTGGGCTTCGATGCGGGCCTTCGCCATCCGCCGGACCAGCCGTCCATACACTTCCGCGACCTCGGGAAGCGGATCACCCCACGACAGGGAAAACCTCGCCCAGTCGATGAACGAATCATTCGCCGCGAACTCCCGGGCGGCATCGTTCAGACCGGTCGCCCGTTTCCGCTGAGGTGCGAAGTTCGCTTCGTAGCCGGCCAGGCGCGCCGCCATCTCCGCCCGTGCAAGCCTGACGGTGTGGAGCTGGGCCAGCGCGTGGTTTTGAAGCTGGCGCAAGCTGTTGAAAACCGCCCGGCTTCCGGTTTCCCACTTCCGCTTGCCGAGGCGGTCGATGTCATCAGCGAAGCCCAGCCAGCGGTCCTTGAAGCCTTGTCTCGAATAACCGAAGGCAGATGCGAGAGGCAGCGCCCGGATACCTTCCAAAATAGCATCCACCTGCGCCGCAATGCGGTCGCGCTCCTCGGACTGGCGCTTGTCCAGCACCTCCCGGGCCGCATGACTCCACGTCGCCGCCTCGGTGGGTTTTAGGGATTTGCCGTTCAGATAGTTTTCCACACGCACCCGGGCATCCGCTGCGCCGTCCGTTTGATCCAGGCGCTCGTGAAACAAATCGCCAACAACAAGCCCCAACGGCAGATAGAGATTCGTCTGGTCTGTGGTGAAAAGGCTCTCCAGACACCCCGCCACCTCACCGGCGCGTTCCCCGACCCAGTCGAAAAACGAAGGCACCAAATTCTTCTCCAACGCCTCCACCGCCGCCCAGCGCTCCGTATCCAGGCTCCAGCGCAGAATCTCCACCAGATCCGGCCGTTGGTTCATCAGGTCCGGTTGGCGCAGGATCACACTCCAGGCGAAGTCCAGATCCAAGGTGCCACCGGGGGCCTTGCGCCCGGTGCCGCCTGATCCCGCCATCACCAGCGCTTCCAGCAGCGCGTCGTCATTGGAGATTCTCGGATCAATGGCAGTGGCCTGATAGATCTCCTTCAGCACCTCCCGCGGATCGAGCGTGTGGACCGTTTTCCCGGCGAAGCGCGCCCGCACGTCCTCACCGATCCGGTCCTCATCCGTCCGCATCAACAGCAGCAGCCCATGTCCATCCTGAGTGGTCAGGTCGAGCATGAGGTCTCTGGCTTCCAGATCGGAGCGGCAGTCCGCCACCTTCACGGCCAGACCACCGCAAATGATCTCAGGCGCACCGACGTAGGGGAAGTCCGTCCGGATCGCGAACACGCGTTCCGATTCCCAACCCCTACGGCCACGCCACCGGTCGATCTGCGCCTTCAACTGTTCTGGGATCAAACTTGGCATCGTATTGTCTATCCGTTGTGGTCCGCCTTCACCGTGATCTTGCGCTCGATGCCCATGCTTGGAATCGATAGCAAGCCAGCCTTCAAGTCGAGCTTGGCATCGGCACAAGCATGCATCAGCGCGTGCAGGGTGGGAGTGAGCACGATCATGTTCGAGCGTTCGTCCTCGCCACCGGTGCCAAGAGGATCGATGTGGTGAACCTCTAGCAGCAGTTCCACAAGCGAAGCGGGCACCCATTCAGGCAAGTCGTCACCCTCCACCTGGCTCGTCTGATAGAGCGACTTCAGCTCGCGCACCATCTTCCGGTTGCGTTCCAGGGCGGCGGTGTCGTTGCCATACTTCCGCCGCACCTCATCTTCATCGGACCCGGCCCAGTTCCCTTTGGTCGCAGTCGGCGCTCCTCCACTCGGGGTATTGGGGACGAACACAGGAACCTCATCGGCTCCTTTTCCGGTTGGCGCGGGGGCGGGCGTCCCAGCTCCTTTGCTGCCCTGAATCTGCCGTTGCAGAATCGCCAGCGCCTTGATGTTGATCCGCTCCACCACCGGAGCGAGCGCGGCGACGTATTCGTTGAATCCCAGCGCTGCGAGCAGTTCGGCATCGAGTTTCTCCGCCTCTTCTTTCAGCGGCGAGTCCAGACCGAGCGCCAGGTCCAGCGTCTTGCGGTCGATCGGCAGCACGTGCAGCACTGACTCAGTGCCCTTGATGCTGGTCGAGATCGCCTCGTTGGGCGAATCACTCACGAAACCTGCCAGCGCCTTGATCAGTGCGCACCCTTGGTTGGACTTGATCAGAGCGAGGAAACGCTGCGCCTCCTTGGCCGCGTTCAGGCGGTCGAAATCCTCATCCAGCCCCTGCCTGCTGGCCTCGGTGGCGAGCAGATTTACAAGTTGGCCCACCACCCTCTCATAAGTGGCGGCCTCATTCCCCACCTTCGTGCTGAAGTCATCCAGCGTCTGCGCCGTCATCAGCTTGGGCAGGCCCGCGAGGCCAAGCAGGGAGTCTTGGACAGTCCGCGCCTTGTCCCATTCTTCCTGCGTCGGCAGTTCCTGGGTCTTGAGCTTGCACTCCCCGGGCAGGTCTTTAAGCGAAACCGGATACGGGCTTCCATTTACCGTAAATGAGCAGTTCAACTGCGCCGCGCAGGCGAGGATGATCAGGTTCTCCAGCATTGGCGGGATGCCCCAGCCGATCCAGTTCCGCAGTTCCGAAACCTTCACACCATCCAACCCATCGGGAGCCTTGCGGCGGAAGTGATCTTTCCAGTGCTCGCCGGGCACGAAATACTGAGGTGCCATCTCGCCGAGTTTCAGCGGATTGGAGATCATCCGGATCATCTCACGCTGGCTTTTCTCCACCTCGACACGGCCTTCGCTCTGCTGGAGCGCGTCCAGGAACACATCAAGCACCCGCTGCACGAACGGAGCGGACAATTTCACGCTGTCGTCAAAATCCGGATGCTGCGGATACTGGCTGCTCATCGCCTGTTCCAGCAATTCGCTCATCGCCCCTTGCAGGTGGGTCGCGCCCGGGACGTGCAGTTGCAGGCCGGAGTCGAGGCTTTGGAAATGATCCACGCCATCCAAATTCCGCATTGTATCGATCACGCCGGTCTTGTCCTCCCGCAGGCCGTAGGCCGTCTGCAGGTGGGTGACCATGCGGTTGCGCAGCGCGTCGCGTTGATTGGTGAGGATCGATTTGGCAGTGGTCTTGTCCTGCATCGAGAGATCGCTCACGTAGCCGTCAAAGGCATGCTCCGCGAGGATCGTTTCCAGCTTCACGAGTTTCCCGAGATCCTGGAGTGCCTGCTGGCTGAAGAACGAGGGCAACCACACCACGGTGCTGGTGGAGCCACGCTCTTCCCGATACTTCTGAAGCTGGGCACGGTCCGCCGAGGGTCCCTTGTTCGGATCCGCGTCGAGCGGATAGTCGATCACCAATTTCCATTCGCCTTCGTTGGCTTCCAACAGATCAAAATCCGCCTCCCAGACATTCTTGAAGATCACCTTACAACGGCGGTCCGTGCCGCGCCAGCGGAAGCCGTGTTCCAGCCACAGCTTGTCCTCGCTGCGGAGTTCCAGTTGCTTGAAGAGGATCTCTTTCAAGCAGCGCAGGCGATTTCCGAAATTGTCCTGCGAGGCCGCCTTGTCGATGATGCCATCCACATCCACGCCTGTCAGTTGCAGGGAAATGATCGGCGGCGTGCTTTCATCCACCTTGAGCTGTCCTACCCGGCCCGCCCATTCCCGGAACTTGCCTTCCGCGATGGATGCTTCCTGGCCCTTGATCCGGGTCTTGATCGTGCCGTGGTTGAGTGCGGAGAGTCGTGCAGGGGTCAGGCCGCGGAGCGTCTCCACCTCGGGCGCGAGGGCTGCTAACAAAACAGTCTTGATCAGTCGGTCGTCGTTGCGGAGCGCCACCCGTTTCGGGTCGTCCATCGGCAATTCTTCAGCCGCTGCAAAGCTCAAGTCATGCGTCGCTTCCAGCATCGGCTTCAGGTTCTGCCGATAGAGCTTATCCGCCGTTTGGAAATGCTTCTTCATCTCGCTGCTGAAGGCATCGTCCCCCTTGGCGATCTGATCGTAGAGGTCACCCACCGGCACCAACTCGCCGAGCTGCATCGTATCGCGCTGGTCGACGAGAAGCTGAAGCAGTATGCGCAGGGCGGTGCGCTCCCGCTGGAGCAGTGAGGACACCGCCACCAGCGTATCCACCAGCGCCGGGCTGAATGGATAGAGATTCCGCCAGGCCTCAGGATTCGAGTTGGCCGTCATCAGCACATCACGCACTTCCTGCCGGACCGCCACGGTTTCCTCGAACTTGGCGTCGATCTGCCTGCGGGCGTCCGCGTTGATAGGTTTAAGCAGACGCTCAGAGGCGATCTCGGGCAGGTTCGTATCGCCCATCTTGATGGTTTCGAATCGACCCTCGAAATACTTCAACTGGTCGAGGAAATTCAGGTTCGCGGCACCGGCCACGTTGTCGCCCACCAGCTCCCGCAGGTCCCGCTGCCGGGCGATGAAGCTGATGATCGGGATCGGCCGCCGCATCTCCTGGGCCTCCACCAGTTTCGCCAGCTTGTTCACTTCCTGGTTGAGGAAGTCCACACTGCCTGAGCGACTGGCCAGCCACAGGACGAGTTCGTCCAAGAACAGGATCACTCCGTCGTATTTG
This sequence comes from Akkermansia sp., assembly GCA_020047775.1. Classification (GTDB taxonomy): domain Bacteria; phylum Verrucomicrobiota; class Verrucomicrobiia; order Verrucomicrobiales; family Akkermansiaceae; genus Luteolibacter. Next base: position 10,883 of record JAIFNK010000314.1, read on the forward strand.
AGGTTCTTGGCGTGACGGCTCAGCGCGGCCAGTCCCTTGTCCAGGTCCAGGTATTCGCCATCTTGCCGCACCGAGGTGATCAGGTGCTGCACCAGATCACTCACCAGATCGCCGTGGCGGTCCGAGGTCGGATCCTCTGCGGCGGTCTCATAACTCTCCGCCGTCCAGCCACCGGAGAGCGAACCCCAACGGCTTCCCCCACCTTGGTCGCCCTGGTTCAGTGCTTTGAAAAACGCGTCATCTCCCATCTGCGTCCGCAGGCCGGAGGCATTTTCCAGAATCGCCTGGGAACGGAACAGCGGTGGCACTGGTGCATCCGGGTGATGCTCCGCCACCCAATCCACGTAGCCCTCGAAAATCTTATCCTCCAGCGATACCGCCCCGATCATGTGATAGGGCACCATCAGGAATTTTTTCCCTTGCAGCCATGCGTCGTGTTTTTTCACCACCGGTGCCAGCTTCGGCAGCGCCCGCGCCTCGTGATTCCCTTCCAGCAGCAGATCCAGCACCGCCATGAAGTGCGACTTGCCGGAGCCAAAACTCCCGTGTAAGTAGCTGCCCCGGCTCTTGTTCGAATCGATCGCCCCCTTGATGAAGCCCAGCGCGTCATCGAAGTTCTGGACCAGTTCCTTGGTGACCACGTAGGTCCCCAGCGTCGATCCCGGGTCTGCAACGCCGGCGGTGAGCTTCAGAACGAAGTCGTCCTTGTTGACGCGCTCTTGGATGTGGATGAGTTCTCGGATTAACATGAGGAAAGTTATTGGGAAAATCTATAGAGAATGATTTGGAGTCTGATTCGGAGGCACTGATCCATCGTTCTCTTTTGTCAATGGATCTGGATCGAGCGGGGGCTTGTCTTTTGGAATCAGCTCTGGCTGGGAATCAATACTTTCGCGCGGCACCTGCTCGTCTCCATTTGTCTCGTTTGGTTCCAGATCAGAATTTGGATCTGAAGTCTTGGATGTAGTCTCAGGTAGTGGTGGCGGAGTGGGAATGGTTTTGGTGCCGCTCTCGTCCACAGCTTTCTCAACGGGAACGGGCGGGGGAATCAGAAAATACCCAATGGCACCCGCTACTAACACACCTGCCCCGATGATCAATTTTCCTCGCCCGGTAAATGGCGGGACTTGGGCGGTTTCTTTCTTCGCAGGTTCTGGATCCAGCAACCGAATCATCCTTCCTGCGCCATCCATGCCCCAGTGACCGAAGCGGGAGTTTTCTTCGAGATCTTTCCGAAGCTGAGCCAGAGTGGAATTGGGTTCTGCATCAGGCCATCCACCTTCGAGAGGTTTCGTATTGAGGGGGAGTCCACGCTCCTTTTCAAAGTAAGCAAGCAGTCCGGCTACCTGAGGGTGGGTGATCCCGTCCAAAGATAAAAGCCGCACCAAGGCGAAAAAATACCTTCCTGGCCGGCCGTGCTCATCCCTTCCTGCCGGATAAACACGATAGAGCCAGACAAATTCAGAGTGTCGGATCACACCCAGCAAGACCGCCTGTTGATCCGTAAATACCCGCTGTTCGGCAGGCCAACCCTGATGGATGAGAGCTGCAGCGGCCTTCCAAGACTCGTCAAATCTCACATTTCCCCACTGCCAGTTGCTACGGGAAACCCCACGCGAAGTATCATAAACTCCAGCTTCAATCACTTCTGCGTTCTGTGGCGTGCTCATCATGGGTCGATTTTACATTCTGGAGTCATCCGATGTCAGAGTCACTTCCCAAGGATCATTTCCCGGATTGGATGAATCCCTGCCCAACCAGCGGGAACATGAAAAAGTGCTCACCATGCCAGTATTCTTGTTTGTCACATGAACGCTCTCTAAAAACCAAGCGGGTTTGTCTCCCGTATCCGTAATTTTCACTGACACGGCTTTTATCTCGCCAAGAGGTATCATCCTTCGTTCGAAAATGTTCGCTTCACCGTTTTCAAATAGCTTCGGCATGAGCAGGCTTTCATTCAATCGACCGAGAGTGGCATGACTTACCCGGTCATCATTTCCTGTCAGACTGATGATTACGGGAGAGTCCGTCCCGGCTCCAGGTCTGTCGCCAGTAACAAACTTGAGTTCATATTTATCAGTGGCCAGAAAGTAAAAGCCGAGTGACAAGAAAGTAAGAACAACAAACACGACGAGTAGTCTTACCTTTCTTGGAAGTGAGCGTATCAGGCCAACCATTCCCGCCGAACCGCCTGATAGCCCGCGCTGCACG
>JAIFNK010000205.1 GCA_020047775.1 Akkermansia sp.
ATACTGTTTTTCCTGGTGGATTATGGTTGGTTTTGCGGCATCTTGCGACCAATGCAGACCGCTGCGTTCGAGGTTTAGAAGTCGAGTCCATGTCACGGGACATTTCCGCCACTCGGCCAGCCATCGCGCCTTTCTCATGGGGAAGAACTACCGGGGCGTGGGAGAAATGGCGACAAAAAATTCTACCACGTGCCTGTCCAGCTTCCATAGGCGGGATTTGTTGGTGAAGAGGAAAATCCACTAAAAAGCCTGACTTGCTGTAGTGGAAACTCCGCCGGGGAGAATGAATGAATGAAAGCCGGGATGAATCCCGCGCTCCGTCCGGGATGGATTTCAAATGCCTGCCACCAGTGCCTCGAATCCGCAGAACAGCTTGGAACCCACCGGAGGTTTCGCCGGAAGCCGGACGTCGTGGTCGAGATGGCGGCGGCAAATCTCCTGGAAATCTTCCGGCGTCTTTGCCCGGCGCATGTCGTATTCGAAGTCCCCCTCCAGCCCGTGGCTGATGTAGGCGAGCGTTTTTTTCATCCGCTGGACGTGGGCGAGCGGATTGAACTTCGGCGTCTCACGGGCGATCTCGTCGTAAAGCTCGAGCACGTATTCCCAAAGATCCCGATAGGTCGGATCCGTGGAAGGAGTCGAGGCAAGCGCGGCGCCCAGTTGCGAGAAAATCCACGGATTGCGGATCGCCCCGCGGCCGACCATCAATCCAGCCGCTCCCGTTTGGGCGAGGTAAGAGAGGCCGGTATCGACATCCACGACATTGCCGTTCGCGATGACCGGGCAGGCCATCGTTCTCACCGCCATGTGCACAAAATCCGGGTGGACCGGCGTCTGATAGCGTTCCACGACCGTGCGCCCGTGAATCGTCAGGCCGTCGATGCCATGGCTGCGGAAAATCTCCAACAACCCCGGAAACTCGTCAGCCGCCGTGTACCCGAGCCGCGTCTTGACGGTGAATTTTCCGGGGATCGCCTCGCGCAGGCTGCCAATCAGGCGGTTGACCGATTCCGGATTGCGCAGCAATCCGCCCCCCGCGTCCTTGCGGCAGACGATCGGTGCCGGGCAGCCGAGGTTCAGATCGATCCCCGCGATGGGATGCGCGGCAAGCTCCCGGGCGGTGCGGGCCAGACTCGCCAAATCCCGGCCGATCATCTGCGCAAACACGGGTCGCCCGGTTTCATTCTCCACAATCGAGCGGAGAATGTAGCGGTTGAGACAGGATTCAGGATGGACGCGGAAATACTCGGTCACAAACCAATCCGGCGTCCCCCGCCGCGCGATCACCCGCATGAACGGAAGATCCGTCACGTCCTGCATCGGTGCCAGCACCAGCGCCGGCCGGTCGGTCGGCAGAAAATCACGCATGGGACAGAGCGGTCATGGACATGGCATCGGACAGCGCCCACCCGGCACGGTCAAGAAATTCAATTGACACTGAGCCCGCATTATTGGTGACTCCGATAGCTTGACTCACTCCCATAGCTTAAAGTGGACACTGACTTACTACACACGGAAAAAATTCTCGCGGATCGGAAGACATTCTACCTCGATCTCAAATCGAACGTGCGCGGCATGGTCGTCAAGATCACGGAGGACGTCGGCGGAAATCGCGACACGATCATGGTCCCCGCCGAGATCCTCGGTGACTTCATCGCCGCGCTGACCGACATCAAGGCGACTGCGGACGAGCAGGGGTGAGCCCCCAGGCCTTTCAGGAGGCCAGGGTGCCGTGGGGCGCGTGATCGCAACCTACACCATCATCCGTCAGGAGATCGACTCGTGCAGGCGGGGATCGATCCCACCAATGCATCGACCGTAGGCTATGTTGGTGTTGCTTTGGGCGATCGAGCCGATTTGGGATTCACCGTGAGGAACACGGGTGGCGCGGACCTTCTTCTCACCGGCACCCCGAAGGTGGTGACGCAGGGTGGCCAAGGGGCCTTTGTCGTCACAACCCAGCCTGCCGGCAGCGTGTCTCCCTTCGGCGGAAGCACCACCTTCACGGTGCGCTTCACCTCACCAGCCCCGGGCTTCGCCTCAGCGAGCATTGTGATCGCAAACAACGATCCGGATGAGGCAAACTTCGTTCTCCAGCCCGCCTAAGCATTCCCTTCCCTTCAAAAGTAGGGTTTTACCCCATGGTGTCGCTGCGGAGAGACAGTGTAGCTTCTCCTCAGTGTCGGCACCATGGTTGGAGCAACGGGTTATAACATTTTCCTTGGCCCGAGGGATGAGCCAGCCTTGATCCGACAGATAGATATTTCCGGGTTATCCAACTGTTTGTAATTATGAAAACCTCGCCTTACACCGTCTCAATCCGTCCCGCCGCCATTGGGGCCTGCCTTGCCTTCGCCGCTCACGCTCACGGTGCCGTGAATCTCGGCACGGCCGCGTCATTCGGAATTCTCGGCGCGTCAACCGTCACTAACACCGGTCCCACGGTGATCACGGGTGATCTGGGTGTGAGTCCCGGCACCGCGATCACCGGGTTCCCTCCCGGAACAATCACCGGAACTTCACACTCGAATGACGCGGTCGCCGTTCAGGCACAAGTCGATGCAAAAATAGCTTACGATAACATGGCGTTGCTCCCGGCTGGTATGATTCTGACAGGCTCAAATCTCGGCGGACTCACTCTCTTGCCGGGTGTCTATTTCTTTTCCACCAGTGCGGACCTGACTGGGATACTGACCTTGAATGGTAATGGCGAAGCCAATCCGGAGTTCATCTTTCAGATAGGCTCAACGTTCATCGCGGCTTCCAGTGCCGCGATCATCACAATTGGTGGTGCGAATCCCAGCCAAGTATATTTTCAAGTTGGCAGCTCCGCCACCTTGGGGACGAACAGTGAGATTGTGGGCACCATCATCGCCAATACGAGTGTCACCTTCAACACCGGTGCCGATCTGACCGGTCGGGCGATCGCTCTCACAGGAGCTGTCACCCTCGACACGAACCAAGTTGTTCCTGAGCCGTCCTCTGCGGTTCTCCTGGTCTCGGGTTTGGTCTCTCTGTTCACGCTGAGAAGGCGTCCTTTGATCAAAGGCTGAAACGGGCCATCGATCCCTGGTTTGATCCTTTCCTATACGGTGATGCGCGTGCGGAGCGTGGTGTGACCCAGCTCCAAATCACCGCCCGCGCTCCAGGTGCACCGCGACGCATTCGGTATCCGGCAGGATGTGTTTCTCGATGGAGACGGCGACTCGCTCCAGCGGATGGTTTCCCAGCAGATGGTCCGCGATCTCCACGGCGAGCGTCTCGATGAGGCGGCGGGGACGGGCGGCGGCGAGCGCCTGGATTTCCAGGGAAACGGCGTGATAATCAATCGTCCGCGAGATGTCGTCGGCCAGTCCGGCGAAGCCCTGGGACGGGGTCATGCGGAGGGTGACGAGCAACGTCTGGCAGACGGCGCGCTCCTCGTCGGGCACGCCGATGAGGGTGCTGACGCGCAGGCGGCGGATCTCGATGAGGTCAGGCATGGGGCGGTTTGAGAGGTGCGCCGGATGGAGCGTGGAATCTATTCCGGCTTTCATTCATTCATTCGAGGGTAGGACTGGGAACATCGAACATTGAACATCGAAGTGGAAGAGGATGAGAACCAAGAAATGACGTTTGGAATTTTCAAGGTGGGAGAAGGGCTTTTTCGAGGACTTCCATGAGCAGGAAGCGGGTGGGCTGGTTGAGATTGAGGGCAAGCGCGTCCGCCGGGGTGATCCAGCGGAATTCTTCCGCCTCGTCGTTGAGGCGGACGGCGGTGGTGGTGGCCTGGGCGACGTAGTTGAGCAGGAGAAAATGCTCGGGGCGCATGAACTCGGGGGAGTCGATGCAGTCCTGGACGAGGGCGAACCGGATGTCGCGGAGGGCGAGGCCGGTCTCCTCGAGGATCTCGCGGCGGAGGGCGTCGGTGGAGGCTTCGCCGCGTTCGATTTTCCCGCCGGGGATGCCCCAGCGGTCGCCCCATTTGTGGGTGCGCACCATCAGCACGTGGCCGCTTCCATCGTGAATCAACGCGCCGACCGTGGCGACGGGTCGCGAAGTGCTGCGGCGGCGGTCGAGCAGGGCGCGCAGCACACCAAGGTCGGGCACGGTGATGTCGGGACGCACGGCGGCGAGAATTTCCGCATGGTTGTAGCCGGTGAGCACGGCAATGGAGGAAATACCGCCGTGACGGGCGGTTTCCACGTCGTGGGTCATGTCGCCGACGAGGGCGGTCTCGGCGGGGTCGAGACCGTGGTCTGCGAGGATCCGATGGATGACCTCGCGCTTGTCGAGCACGCCGGAGTAAGTGGCTTCGAAGTGGTGACGCAGGCCGAACTCGTCCATCTGGCGCTCGAACGCGAGGGTGTCCATGGAGGTCAGGACGAAGGCGCGGACGCCCAGCGCGGCGCACCATTCGAGCTTTTCGCGGGCGTGGGGCAGGACGGTGACGGGCGAGACGGCGGAGTCGAAGGCCGGGCGAAAATGGGCTTCAAGTTCCTCCAGCGGGACCCCGGGCAGGTGTTGGTCGTAGAATTCCCGGTAAGGCAGCCGGAAAGCGCGGCGGAAGCCCTCGCGGTCGAAGGCGGCGATTTCATATTTGGCGAGTACGGCATTGGTCGCCTCGATGACCGGGCCGAGATCGTCCACCAGCGTTCCGGACCAGTCGAAGATGAGGTTGCTAAACATGGGGAGGGAAAAACTTTAGACACCAGAATCCAGAATCCAGAGTCAAGAAACTGGAATGTGGAATGGTGGGGTGGTATCGCGTTTCTTGTTTCTGGAATCCGGACTCTGGATTCTCATCCGAGTTGGAACTTGATTGATTGGATGCGCCCCTCGCCGAGCTGGTTGCGGATGCGGGCCAGCAGCATGGGTTTCATTTGCTCCAGTTGGAAGCGGAGGGCCGGCTGGGTCACGCGCAGCACCAGGTGCCCGCCTTTTACGGAAACCGGCTCGGTGTGGCGGGCGATGAAATCTCCGGCATGTTCCTTCCAAGTCGCGCGGACCTGGTCCTCGTGCAGCCCGTCCTCCGCGCCGGCGGCGCGCAGGATGGCCGCCACGAATTTTTCCGCCAGATGGATGCCGGCGTTCAGATCGGGCGGTTCCCCGGCGCCGCGCCACTCCCGCAGGATTTCCTCGCGGATTCTGCCGGGGCGTGGGGTTTTCCTCATGAGCGTGAGGCGCTTAGGCGTCGCCGTCATCGCCGATGGCCTCCACCGGACAGCCTTCCATGGCTTCGCGGCACTGGGCGATTTCCTCGGCGCTCTCCGGCTGTTTGAAAACGTAGGAATAACCCTCGTCCTCCGCCCGGGTGAAGTTGGCCGGGGCGGTTTCCCGGCAGAGATCACAGTCGATACACTGGCTGTCCACGTAGAACTTGCCGGTTACGTTTTCCACATTCTTGTCTTCTCGGTCAGCCATGGAGTTAAAAGGGGATTACAGCCCCTTCGATGCCTCTCCCGGGCTTGTGATGCAACTGGAAATTTCCGGAAACCGATGATCGCTTGATCAATTTGGCGTTTGGTTCATGGTGGAGTGGAAAATCGTGCCCGGCTTTCGCACTGGTCAAGTCGGAGTCCACGAATTAAAATGCCTATTCGCTGCCGACCATGACACCCAAGCCACCTTCCCCCTCCGAGGGATCTCCCCATCCTCCGAGAAGTCGTTCGAATCCGGGCGACTTCGTCAGGGATAGCGCTGAGTCCGATCTGTGGGCTTTCGACGACCTCGACCTGACGGACGACGGAGCGCCGAGACCGCCGTCGCCTCCGATATCGCAAACCCTCCCGGAGCCCCGGGGACTCCGGAAAAAAAAGGGGATTGAACTGACTCCGTCAAAACCTGCCGCCCCCCAAAGCGGCGTCCAGGCGACTCCCGCCAAGGAAACCCCCACCCCCCCCAAGCCTGTCGTCTCCACCCAACCTCGCCCGGGCGCTGATTTTGACGAGCTTGAAGACCTCGCCCAATGGGACGAGCGTGCGGAGCCGGTCTTGTCGATTCACCCAAGCTTGATCACCCCGCCGGCCGGCGAGGGGGACGCGGTCGAAGAACTCGCCGTGGAGGCGGTCCCTGCGTCAGATTCATCCGACGAGCTGTCACCGGTAGCTCCCGCGAATGCAAAGCCTGTTTCGCTGGTGCCGCATCTCGGACTTTCCCGACTGGAGCGGTTCGGACTGGGGCTGCTTTGCGTCATCCTGCTCATCGGAGGCACGGTGGTGTTTTTCAACACCATCCACCGCCTCCCGACCGACTCGGAGCGCTTGAAAGCGGAGGATTTCCCCGTCAAGGGCCGCCACGTCACCATCCTCTCCGCCGAGACCTTCTGGCGCGCCCCCATCACCGAGGGGAGCAACCCCGAAATGACACGCCGCGGGACCCAGTTGCTGCCGGTGATCCAGCTGACCTCCAGCGGTGGTCCGGCTATGATCCGGGTGTTCTTCCGCGACCCGAACGGCCTGGTCATGGGCGATGCCGTGACCCGGACCCTCAAGCCCGGCGTCCCGCTCCAAGTCGCCGCCACCGCCGGCTTCGACGATATCGGCATGCACGCCGCCTACCGCACCGGCCAGACCAAGCCGTGGACCATCGAAGTGCTTGAAGCCCCTGCGGGGGCCGCCTCCAATGCGGACTTCAAGAAAATTTTCGATATCAACATCTCCACTGACCGCCGCTGACGCTCACCCGCCATGTCCAATCAAGAAGTCACTCCACTCGTGCCCAGGGAAGGCTGGCACGTCATGCATTTGTTCTATCATGTCGATCACGCGCAATGGGCGCTCTACAGCGACGATGAAAAGCGCCAGTCCAAGACCCGCCTGACCGAACTGGTCCAGGAAATCCGCGCCACGCCCGACACCCACCTGTTGGTCTTTTCCGTGGCGACTCCCAAGGCCGACCTCGGCTTCATGCTGCTCACGCCCGACCTGCAGGTGGCGAACACCTTTGAAAAGCAGCTCAGCCTCTCGCTCGGCCCGGAAATTTTAAGCCCCACCTATTCCTACCTCTCGCAGACCGAGAGCTCGGAATATACCACCACCCGCGAGCAATATGCCGCGGAGACCTTGATTGCCGAGGAAGGCCTCGTCGAGGGATCCCCCGAGTTCGAAGCCGGCCTCAAGGCTTTCGACGACCGGATGGCCCATTACCTTAAACACCGTCTCTATCCGGTCCTGCCCGACTGGCCGGTGATCTGCTTCTATCCGATGTCCAAGCGCCGCAATGGCGGGGACAACTGGTATGCGCTCGACTTCGAGGCGCGCAAAAAGCTGATGGCCGGACACGCGCGGGTCGGCCGCACCTACTCCGGCAGGATTCTCCAGCTCATCACCGGATCCACCGGACTGGATGAGTTCGAGTGGGGCGTCACGCTGCTTGCCAAGGACACCATCGACATCAAGTCCATCGTCTATGAAATGCGTTTCGACGAGGTCACCGCCCGCTATGGCGAGTTCGGCGACTTCTACATCGGCATGCAGCTTCCGCTGGACATCCTGTTCCGCAGGATTTGCCTGTGAGGATTCGCGTGGACCGCCGGGATTGACGGTCGATCTGCGGGGTCACCCCGCGATCCCATGGCCAGCTCCCGGGTGGGGAATGCGCACCATTTCACGCCGCAGGATCACCGCGCGAGGTGATTGCCTTGCGCGGTTTTGGACGGGCGATTTTGTGTTCTAGCGCTTTTTACCCATCTCTTTTCCTTCTTCGGGATTGCGGCCCGGGTTTTCCAACTGTTGCGGCCGTTGGCCTGGGACTGGCTGAGGTGCCGCCTGGGGTTGTGGCCTCACCGGTTGCTGCCGCTGCGGCACTTGTGGCTGGCGCTCCGGCCTTGGCGCGACTTGGACTCTCGGCTGCGGCTGGGGCCTCACTTGTTCCTGCCGCTGCGGCACTTGTGGCTCCCTGCGGTAGGTTGGCTGAGGCGCGACTTGTGGCGGCTGGCGCTCCGGCCTTGGCGCTGGCACGACTTGGACTCCCCGCCCCGGCTGCGGCTGGGGCCTCACCTGTTCCTGCCGCTGTGGCACTTGTGGCTCCCTGCGGTAGGTTGGCTGAGGCGTGACTTGTGGCGGCTGGCGCTCCGGCCTTGGTGCTGGCACGACTTGGACTCCCCGCCCCGGCTGGGGCTGCGGCCTCACCTGTTCCTGCCGCTGCGGCACTTGTGGCTCCCTGCGGTAGCTTGGCTGAGGCGTGACTTGTGGCGGCTGGCGCTCCGGCCTTGGCGCTGGCACAACTTGGACTCCCCGCCCCGGCGTCGGCTGCGGCTGGGGCCGGGTGAGTTCCTCGCGCTGCGGATCCTTGTTGCCTCCGGGTATTTGCGGGAATTCACGCCTTGGCGCGCCCTGTGTCTGGTCCGCCCTTCCTTCGGGCACTCCCGGGGTGATTGGCCGCATTTCGGTTTTGTTGCCACGCGCTTCCGGGCGTTTTGGCGGAGCTTCTTTCTCGGAAAACATACCCGCCTCGCGGCCGGTGATGGGCGAACGGTTGGTTTTTTCGCGAATCGCCATGGCTTTTCCTGGTTCGGCTCCCGCAGGCAAGGCACGGGTCTCGGTTTGCCTGCGCTCCTGGGTGAATTTTCTCATCTCCTTGTTCTGGAAAACGAACTGCTGGCGGGCACCCGGGTCGATGCTGCTGAATTTCTGCGGGATGGCCGGATCCTGGGTGAAAGTCGACAGCGGAGCGGCATAAGTGCGGCTACGTCCGTCGGTGAAGCGGTCCGACCGATAGTCCTTCATCGCCGCCCAAGTGCGCGGCGGACGGGCATCTTCGTTGTCGCGGAAATAATTGTAGTCCTCCTGTCTGCGGCGATTCCAGGTCTGGTCATCGCGGTGCTGCCAACGGTCGTAGGCATAGATCGGATCGTAGCCGCCGCGGCTGGTGCCCCATGAATAGGAAGTGCAAAAACCGCTCGTTTGATAGCGTGGGGCGTAATAGTCACCGAAGTAATATTGGCCATAGCGGGGGCGCACGAACAGGTGGTTTGAAAACACGTTCAAAGCGACCACGATCAAGGGCGTGTAGGAATAATCCGGCCGGTCGTAATACCGGTCGCGGAAATAGACCGGCGCGAAAAGCACGCCGCGCCCCGCCACTGCGTAATCCCAATACCCATCGACATAGACGTAACCGCGGCGTGTCCAACAATAGCGGGAGGGCACCCAAGTCCAGTTCGACCGCAGCGGCACCCAGTAACCGGGCCGCCACGCGTAGCGATTGTCCACCCAAAACCAGTTTCCCGGAATCCAGCTGTGATCCCGAGAAGGGGCGTCCACATTAGGCCCGGAATCCACACTCCGCGGCGGCGGGGTGGGCACGTAGGAAACCACCTCGATCGTGGCATCCGCCCAATAGCCCGCAGTCCACTGGTATTTCCCGTCGCCGATGTCGTTCCAATAGCCCGGCACCCATTGACGGCCGGGAGGGAGGTTGCGCCAGATTCCACTGATCCAGATGAAGTCATTCTGGTCATCGTCCCACGCCCAGTAGCCGGAAATCCAAGTCACGTTGTCGCCCTCGGGTTTTTGTTCGGGCGGCAGCTCTTCAATCGGCTCGGGCACCCGGCTGGAAATGATCAACCCGGGTTGCGGTTCGTAGCTGATCGACTCGGCGAACGCCTCGTGGACGGGGCCGCGGGTCAGGACCTGGACGTTTTCACCCGCGGACTCCTGGGCAAATGCCCCGGGAGCGAGCAGGAGGGTTCCGGCCAGCACCAGGGAGCTGACGGCACCTAAAAGGGAGTTGTATTTTGAGTTCATGATGTTTCCGCCTCGAGTGGGTCGCAATGATGGAGACGTGTTTATCCGCGAATCCATTCAACCTGAAACAATACACGGAAAACCAGGTGCAAGCGGGTTTTTATGATTTCCGCGCCGCTCCGCACGCTGCCCCGCCGCGCAATCCCCCGCCGCGGATTCCTGATGGGCGGATTCCTGAACGGACGAGGCGCCCCATCAATCCAGAAACTTGCCGGGATTGAGAATGCCGTGAGGATCGAGTGCGTTTTTCAGCTCGCGGTGCGCCTTGAAGGAAACCTCGCCGAGCGCCTCGTGAATCCAGCGCTTTTTAGCCATGCCGACGCCGTGCTCGCCCGTGATGGCTCCGTCGTTGTCGAGAATCCACGTGAAAAGCTGGTCGAGTGCGGCGTCGGCGCGGGCGCGGACATCCGGGTCACCGTAGTTTTTCACCATCAGGTTGGTGTGGATATTGCCGTCGCCCGCGTGGCCGAAGCAGGCGATGGGGATGCCGGTTTCCTTTTCCAACTTGCGGGCGAAGGTGACCAGCTCGACGAGCTTGGAGCGCGGGACGACGATGTCCTCGTTGAGCTTGGTGAGGCCGGTGTCGCGGAGCGAGAACGAGAACTCGCGGCGGAGTTTCCAGATGCGCTCGCACGAGGCCTCGTCCGGAGCGCGCTCGATGAAGTTGGCTCCCAGGGTGGTGAGAAGTTGATGGAGTTCCCCGATCTCCGAATGGGTGGCGGCGGGGCGGCCGTCGATCTCGACGATGAGGTGGGCGTTGCCGGGCGGGAAGACATCGGCACCGAGCTTTTTTCTAGCAGCGGCGAGGGTGAAGGTATCGGTGATTTCGAGCGCGGAGGGAAGATGGCCCGCGTTGAGGATGGCCTGCACGGCCGCGGCCGCCATTTCGAACTCGGGAAAAATCGCCGCAAGCATCGCACGGCTGGCCGGCCGCGGGATCAGCCGGAGCGTGGCCTCGGTGACGACGCCTAACATTCCCTCCGACCCGGTGAACAGGCCGACGAGGTCGAAGCCGGTTTTGTTCTTATGCAGGCGTCCGCCGGTGCGGAGGATTTCGCCGCTGGCGAGCACGACTTCCAGCCCGAGCACGTAGCTGCGGGTGACGCCGTATTTCAAACATCGCGGGCCGCCGGCGTTGGTGGCGATGTTTCCGCCGATCGAGCAATCCTTGCGCGAGGCGGGGTCCGGCGGGTAGTCCCACCCCACGGCGTGGGCCGCTTCCTGCAAGGTTTTGGTGATCACGCCGGGCTGGACGATGGCCACGCCGTCTTCCGGGTGCATGCCGAGAATCTTGTCCATCCGCACGGTGGAAAGCACGATGCCGCCGTGCACCGGCACGCAGCCGCCGACGTAGCCGTAGCCCGCGCCACGGGTGGTGACCGGGATTTTCCGTTCGTTGGCGAACTTCAGCACCGCGGAGACGTCGGCCGTGGACTCGGCGAAAACGACCACATCCGGCGGGTGGCTGGCGGACCACTTGTCACCCGAGTTCGCAGCGAGGATCTCGGCGGTGGTGGAAATTTTTCCCGCGCCGAGGAGAGCGGAGAGGGGAGCGAACCAGTCGTGGGATGATGAATTCATTTCAGCGGGAAACACCATTATGGACCGCGCCCCGGGCCGTCAACCTCGGGCTTTCATTTTATCAAAGCGCCGGTTGCAGGGCCGCAGCAACGGCGCGGAACCTGGGCAAGTCGGCCTCGAGGTTGTCGATGATCTGCTCGGCGAGGTCCGCGAGCTCCGGGAGGTTGTCGAGGGCGGCGAGGCTGTCGTCCTTGAGCCGGATGAGGTCGATGGTCTTCACGCCTTGGGCATGGAAGATGCGGGTGGGCAGGCGGAGGATCGTGTGAAGCCCGGTGGTTCCGAGCAGCTTCTCGCGGACGATCTCCCCGGCTCCGCCTTCGAACAGCACGTTGTACGGCAGCACCACGGCGGCGCGGTCGGTGGTCTTGAGCATGGAGCGGATGTGCTGAAGGAAGTTGAGCTGCTTGTTGGAAGTCGTCGCCCAGAAATCCTGGCGGTTGTAGGTCAGGTCGTCCCTCTCCTGCTCGCCCTCGTCGTTAGTGAAGGTCATGCTGATCTTTTTGCCGAAGGGCGAATTGGCCAGGGGCGGATTGCGTAAGAAACCAGTGAAGCCAGCCGACAGTATCAGCGACGTCGACGGAACACGCGATGGCTGTTTGGGTGCAAACAAATGAGGCGAATCGAGGGCGTTTTGGGCTACCGATATATCCGCGCGCCGAAATAACCAGCGTGTTCAAGCCAAAGCTGAATCCGAGCGGCAGCGTCCCATCTGTGCATTCTGTGCAATCCGTGGTTAAAGAATCTTCTGACCACAGAGTGCACGGAATACACGGAATGAAGAGGAGGTTCCGGGTTCCTGAATCCGTGCGGCAGCGCCAACTCCGTGCACTCTGTGTAATCCGTGGTTAAAACAAGGGCTCCCAGCTGTTGCAACGACTGGCTTGTTGGGTTTCTCATTCATAGTGCGTCCATAGCCGTAAGACTTTCACTACACCTTTATCATCGAGAACCTCGTAGACTAATCTGTGTTGAATATTGATTCGTCTTGAATATGCACCCTTCAAATCACCTACCAGCGCTTCGAATGGAGGTGGATCGGCTAAAGGATCTCCTCGAATAATCTCAAGTAATTCTTTCGCCTTCTTAGCAAGGGGTGTACCTTTGAGTTTTTTTGCATCCTTCCTGGCTTGTCGTGTGTAAACCAGTTCGTAGCTCATAAATCGATATTCCTGCTACACTTCTCAAGTGGTTCAGCCATGCCAGCTAGTATTGAATCGCGCATACCTGGAATACTGACAAGATGCAGCGTCTCTTGAATGGCTCTCCAGTCCGCTTCCGACATCAAAATTGCGTTGCCTCGCTTACCCGTGATCTGAATCGGCTCATGAGCCGCCAGTGTGAAATCGATTACATTGTAGAGGTCGGATCGCGCCAAAGTGGCTGAAATTGTCTTCATGCGGAATAGCGTACGCCAATTACGCGGCTGTGCAAGTCTCTATTTTTGACCCGAGATTCCATGGCTCAAGCTCAATGAGAGCAAAGCCTTTGAAAGAGGAACAGGCGTGTCTGGGGTTTTCGTGGGCTACCGCGGGAACACGAGGCCTCCGCAGCCTATCCAACAAGAATTGAATACCTGAATCCGCCATGACCCACACCTACTACATCGGACTCGATGTCCACAAGGAAACAATTTCCATCGCACACGCAGGATCCTGACACTAGCAGCCTGTCGGATTTGTAGCAATTTCGATGTTTAGCATCAATATGTAGATGCTTCATCGCTGGTGGGCACCACTCATTGTGGCTCA
>JAIFNK010000115.1 GCA_020047775.1 Akkermansia sp.
TGGCCGAAGCGGTGAACGAATTGGTGACCGTGATGCCGTTTGACCCCCCAAGGGTCACTGCATAGGTGCCTGTGGCATCGGATCCGGCGGCAAAAACCGCTGTCCTGCCTGAGATCCATGGCGCGGTCGTCAACACGCCTGTGGGAGAAGTGCTCCAGTTCGTGGTTGAGGAGTCCCAAGTGCCTGTTGGCGTGGCTCCGCCGGCTCCTGCGGTGGCACCATTGATATCCCAGTAGTTTGCCTGTCCTTCGGTAACGGTTAGGATGGCGGTTCCAGCCATCCATGTTTGTTTGAAGGTGGCCGCACTGGTGGAACTGCCGTAGGTGCCGGCGGGCATCTGTGCGCCATTGATCACGAGCCTCGAAATCGTGTCATTGGCGTTCATCGTGATTTTTACGGCACTGTTGCCATCCATGCTCAGGGTGGCGCTGTCGGCCATGGCGTTTTCGGCGTTGATGACGACCACACCGGAATTACCGCCTCCGGTAAGCGCGGTGAGGGTGAGGTTGCCGGTGCCAAGGGAGCCCGGGGCGTTGCCCTGAATCGTCACCCCGCCGTCGACATAAGGTCCGCCGGCGGTGTAAATTTCGTTAAATGTGTTTACGGCGTTCAATCTGGCCACGCAGGAGCCAGGACCGTTACCAAAGAAGCTCAGGCGGGAAGCCCCAGTGATGGGATAATTAAAACTGGCTTGCGCCCCTGTCTGCGTCGAACTACCCAGGATGACCGAGGCGTTGCCGATGAGCGCGATGCCCGGGACGTAGGGTGTGCCCCCGATGCGGAAATTGATGGATGAACCCGAGTCCATCGTGATGACCGTCGAACCCGGTGTGCCCAATGCATTTGCAACCGAGGCGCTGCTGGTCGTCCATCCGAGGGAGATCTGAGAATTCGCACCAATGGTCAGGTTGCCGGTATAAGTCGGAGTGCTGGCCGAAATGACAGGTACAATGGTTTTCCCTGCGGGAATCATGGCATCCACAGGTCCGGACGGCACGGCTGCGGTATTCCAATTGGCGGTCTTGTTCCAGTTCTCGTCCTGGCCACGCGGGTTGGCGGGGCCGGTATAGGTGTAAAGCGGATAGATCGTGACCGTGGTGGGTGAGATGACGGATTTTGGGGTGGGGGTGCTGTTGTCGGTAATGCGCAGGCGGATCGTATTGGCCCCGACCACCATGCCATAGGTTCCGGTGAGGGTGGCGTAGGCGATGGCGGCGGGAGTGGCTCCCGTGAGATTCGCAGTGAAAGCGCCCCCTCCGTCATCTCCATCGTTGAGATCCCACTCGTAAGTGGTGATGGTGGCGCCGGGCGAGGGTATGGAGGCGCTGCCATTCAGCGAGAGCGGGCTGCCTTGGCTCAAGCGGTAGGCCCCGCCATGAACCGCCACGGCATTGGACGTTTCATAGGTTAGTTGCACTTCGTCGAAATTGACATCTCCAAATCCGCCCGCGAGCCCCTTGGTGAGTAGGCGGATTTCCATCGGTTGGCCCACCAGTCCCGAATGGAGCGCGGCATTGTAGCTGTATTTCACCGTTGTCGCGACGAAAGACCCGGCGGAAGGCACGCGGGAATTGTCGTCCTGGGCGATGATGGTGCCATTGACAACCAGTTGGGCGATGTATCCATCGTAGGTATCCGTCAGGTTTCGGCCCACCTTGAATTTGAGATCGTAAGTGACATCCGCCTGGAACTGGCCTTCGGCACCCTGCAGGATCTGGGAACAGCCGGAGAATGCTGCAGACTGGTAGATGTCAATGATGTTCTGGCCTTCCGGCACTCCGTTCGCATAATAGGTTGATTGCGGATTCCACGCACCAACAAAGAACCCCGCATTGCCGAAGGTCGACCAACCCGACACGGCGGTCGACGAGGATCCATCCGCAAGCACCGGGCTTTCAAAACCGGGGTTGCTGACCGTGATGGGAAGAATGGCGGCGAAGAGGGGGGAGCCCGCCATGAAGGCCAGCGCAGCCGCGCCGGCAAGAAGGGGTTTTAGCGAAATTCTCATGGGCGTGGGATGGAGAGGGTAATCTTCGAGAGAAACTGGTCGGTGTTTTCGCAACTTAAACGGAAATCAGGGCCATGGCAAACAAGCGGTTTGTCACACCTCTACGGAATGGCGAATGCCGTGGAGGTGTTCAGCCGTCCCCTTCAAGGAAGTCGCGAAAACTGTGGATTCGGATTTTGTTGGCGTTATTGGGGTCGTGGTAGAAGAAGACAAGTCCGCGGTAGTGTTTTGCAACAGGCCACATCGAGCTGAAGAAGGGGATGGGACTGCCATCCCTGCTGTAGTAAAGCTTGACATGGGAGAGGCGGCCATTGGCTTCGAGTCCGGGTTTGACGACGGTGTGCGCGCCAGGCTTGAGTGCGAATTTCACATTGCCGGCATTGCCGCCGATATCGATCTTGGCGGCATTCACGAACAGAATTTTGCCGCCGCCAAATGCATCGATGTCGCAAGCGATGGCGCGGACCTCGAAGCCTGCGGACATGTCCGGACCCTTGCGCAGCAGCAGGATGAGCTGTTTGGGTGCTGCAAGGGGCTTACCTTGCCCGTAAACCTTGAATTCCGGTTTTCCATCGGCCTTCGTCACCGCTTCGCCGAAAACCAGATTGGACATGAGGGGCACGCGCACGATGGGCCCCAGTTCGTTGCTGGGCACTTGGAGTTCCATGGTTTTCCCCTCACCTACCAGAAGCTCCACCTTCAGTGGCTCCATGACCAAGGGGAAGGTCATGAACTGCAAGGCGATTGTCTCGGCCTGCTGGGCATCGCATGGCAGGGCTGCCAAACCGATTGTGGCGGCAACCACGCGTATGAATGGACGGAATAAAGTCATGTGGTGGGGCGGTCAGGTGGTGAAATGCGATGGATCACGATTGTTCACACTTCCGAGGGATTGAGCCAGCGGAAACTGATGAGCTGGAGTTTGCGCCCGAAGGTTTTGTTGGCAGTGGAGAAAGCGGCGGTGTCGTCCGACGGTTTTTCAGAGGGATCATCGGATCCGTCGACATAGTCCGGCACCCGCTGCACGACGGCCTCGCACCAAGCGCGGGCCCGAACCTTGCCTTGGGGGTCGAGCGAGTCGCCGTATGTGCGGATGACGAAGGTGTCGCCGCGCGGAGTGAGTTGCTCGGCGAAGCCGCGAAGGACATCGGCTTGGTCGATGTATGCCGAACTGCCGTAGGCGATGGGACCCTCGGCGGCTTCTTTGAATACCGGACTCATGGAAGAGAGTTCAGCGGCCGAAAACTTGCGGTTATCGGCGCGGAAGGCTTTGTTGATCGATACTTCCGGAACTTTCGGATAGGCCGGATCAAACTCATAATCGAGCGCGGATTGAAGGGCACCCTTGACGGCGAGTTTGGGATTGGTGGCATCGAGCCTGCGGTTCACGAATTCCGATAGCGAAAGGAAGGGGCCGCGCAGTTTGACCTGGTGCACTATGGCCTTGGCGAGTTCATCGATTTCGGTATCGGTGAGTTCTCGCCAACTTGTCCATTGCTCGGGGTTTCGAGGGTCACTGGGGCTGCCGGAATACGGCTGGCCACCGGGCAGGCCAACTTGGCCAATGGGCGTTCCGGTGTGGCTGGTGGCGAGTGTGGGATCGTTGCCATTCATGGCGGCGGTGCCGCTGACATACGCAACCGGCTTGCCCTTGAGGCTGGAGAAGAGCACTTTCCATGCCTCTACCGAAGTGGAGTTGATGTTGAAAGCGCCTTTGACCATCAGATGGGCGGCGATTTTGTCGGCAAGGCCGTTGGTGAAGGTGGTGGATTGGGTGAAGAGATTGTCGAGTTTGGCTTGGTCGAGTCCGGTGGTGTAGGCGACCATGCGACGGTTGGGGAGCGGCACTGGCAAAGACGGATCGTCGATTCGGAAAAAGTCCTCGGCGACCTGTTTAGCGGTGCGGGTGCTGGAGTTCTCGAAGACCTTGACCTCTTTGGCCTGCGGGGTGATGGAGGAGAAGAAGAACTCATCCCAAAGGGCTTTGTTCGCGAGATAGGAATGGTCCGCGAAGGATTCATTGAAGGAGCCTTCCGCGGTGTTGTAGGTACGGCTTACGGTGATATAAGCCTTGTCCGCCGGAATCTGGGGATGGGCGTAGGAGTTGCCTATCGCCTGTAGGGTATGCGGACGAAGTCCGCCAAAGCCCACAGCACGGGTTATGTTCCTTTTCCGGGTCGCGGTTGCCTGACCCATTTCCGTATAGGGCATTTCTGTTTGATCACTGATGCTCCAGCCTCCGAGCCGCGCATGGCTGAGTGCTGCGATCGAGATGGGAGGGACGATGGGGATCTCCTGTTGGATGACATGGGTGGTTCCTGATTCCTCGGTGTATCCGCCACCCCAGAAGCTTGAGCCTGAGGGTTCCACCTGCACGGGAGCCTCATACACGTCATTGAGCAGATCCACCGTCCAGTTCCATCCGAAGTTGTAGAGGTCATTTCCCGTATTGTTATCCAGGAAGGGATGCGAGTGCAGGGTGCTGGAGTGGAGGAAGGGGCGGTTGGCAAACTTGCGGCCGCCGGCAAAACCGCCATTGGAAGCTTCGTTGGTTTCCACCCCCGCCATGACTCCGAAGTGCATGAAGGGCCATCCCTCTTCGCTGGAGGAACGGGCGATGATGGAGGAGCCGCTGCGCGATGCGGTGAGCAAACTGGCCGCACCTCCGGTCATTCCTTTTTGAATCAGTGGCTGGAAGAAGGCCACACCGCCCCCATTCCGCATGCCGACCAGGCTATTGTAGCGGTCCCAATCCCCTTCGGGGTCCGTGTTGATAAAGTCCTGATAGTAGGATGAATTGTTCATCCAGCCAATGCCGTTGTTTCCTCCACTGCCGATTTCGATTTGGATTCTGTCGGAGCTTTTGAAACGCAAGCGGCCATTCGCGACGTGCCGAGTATCGGCCGGAGAGGTGGCGGTGGGAGCGGAACCGTTGTTTGCACCTTCTTTCGCGGAATTGTTGCAATAGATGAATGATTGGGGTTCCCAGCCGACCTTGACCTCATGGCCGACATACCACGTGTCGGTTTTCATGAAGAAGCTGCTCATCGCCCAGCCCTGATTCCAGTGGCCGCTGTGTCCTTGCGACGATTTGAGGGCTGACAGATCTCCACTGAAGGGCAGGGAACAGGTTTTGATTTCTCCCGGCTCAAGGCGGATTGGATGGATGCCAGCCCAATAGAGGTTGAAGATGTTGCCATCATTGATACCTCCCAAATTGGCAATGCTTTCTTCCGCGGTCGTAATCGTGGTGCCTTGGCTGGTTTTGTTGATTTTTAATCGGAGGGGTAAGTCATTGAACCGCATCATCTGCGCGCCGAGCTTCGGGTCGCTATTCATTTGAAACACGACCGGGAGGTTTGTCGGATTCCAGAATGTGATCGCCGGCGTCAGGCCGATGATGAGTTCGTGGGTATTCGGGAGATTGTTCCGGTCCCCGACAAGCGCTGGTGTAATGGGTTTTGAGAACAGGCTCAATAAAAACTGGATTTTGACGATCCTGGGCTGGCGGTAGATGGAAGAGTATTCCCTGAGATAAACCGGAGAGTTGGGGGTAGTGCCAAAGTCCGTGGACAGCAGGTGCATGCCATTGATGCCACCCAGCGGGGAAGTGGCATATCGCACGCCGCGTTTATTGTCGACTCTGAGCGGATCCTGAGCCCTGGCCTCGGGCGAAACGGCATCATAGAGTTGATAGAATGCCGCGAGATCCTGGATCGGCACGCATTCCTGTAGCGACGTGGATCCGACCGCGCTGGCCCATTGGTCCTTGGTGTTGAATTTGTACAGGCTGAATTCGTTCGGTTTCGCATCCACTTCCGCAGGATCAATCTTCCGCTCGAGCAAGGCGGAGAGGTCGCGTTTGAGGCCGCCTTCGCGGACATCGGCGATGACCCCTTCTGAAAAAGCGGTGACATGGTGGAAGTTGTCCGCTGGCTTTGGATCTCCATTTGCGCGAGCAGGGTTGACATCAACGAGGTCGAGGGATTGCAGCGAAGGGAGGCCCACGAGTTGTCCGTCGTTGCTGATGTTTTTGAGACCTGTGACGGTGGTGGTGCCAGTGGAGCCCGGGGCTTGTGCGCGGGCGATCTTTTCAGCGGTGGTGGTTGCGGGACGTGTGTTGTAGGAATCACCCATGACGCGGGCCTTCTGGCTCTCATCACCGACCCACCAGCCGTACCGGCCCGTAAGACTAGACGCGGTTTTCGGTTGGATATCGATCAATTCAGCGCTGACGTAGTCGGTCGCCACACTGGCGGTTCCAAGAGAGCCTTGACCCACGAGCTGCACTGCCTCTGTGCCTTTATCCGGCATGGCTTCGCCTGCGAGAGTGAGATCCCGTGCAGATTCCCAGTTGGCAGCTTTGACCGGATCGAGAAGAGAGACCAACCACGAGCGGAAAAAATCGTTGCGGCCCGGCTGATAGCTGGGGGCCATGCCCAGCAAAGATTCACCTTCTACGCTGCGGTGGAAACTGGTGCCATCGCCCGCTTTCCATGAATTCCAGACGCCGGTCCAATGCGGGTTTTTGGCAGGTTCTTGCACCGCACCATTCGCATTGAGAGTGTCGAGCATTGCCCCGTTTGCGGAGATTCGTTGGTCCGGGCCCATTTGTTTCTGCAGCTCGCCGATGGCGAGCATGAGAGCGAGCCGGGCGTTGGCCTGGGCCTCCGACCGCGCCATGGTTTGCGAGCTGCTGCGCAACGAGATGGCGGAGAGGCTCAGCAGGCCCACGGCGATCACCGTCAGCAGGATCATCAGCGCGAGCGTGACGACCAGGGCGAAGCCCCGTTTTTTCGAGCGATTCATGGTGGTAAAACAGTCTGAATTCATAGAGTTTGTAAAATCGACGTAGTTACAAAGACTTCAGATCGGGGGGAGTGCAACGACAAATCGCAAGGGTGGCGGTGTTTTTTCCGGGGTTGTTCCAAGTGCCGGCCTGGTCGGCGAGACCGGAGAAATAGAAATGATCGTAGAGGGCGAGGTTGAGCAGGAAGGAGTGGTCGAGATAGTTGTATCCGCCGGGTCCGGCTTCGGTGATTTTATTGGCCGAGATGAGCGGGTGGGCCCATGAGTTTCCGATCGGCTGGGCGAAGCGCGGGAGGTAGCCGGACGAACCGCCGGGGTTGGCGCCGTTGAGTCCGGCGAGCGTCTGCACCGGCGCGAGAGGGATGTCATACATGGAGCCGAATTTGAGCGCGGTGTTGCTCGTCTGGCCGCTGATGAAGTAGCCGCGGCCGGTTTTGGAATCGACCTGGAGGAGGTTGATGGTGCCGTTGTCGAGGCGGAGCAGGGAGATCTCGTGCGAATGATTCGCCGGGTTTTCACTGATTTTTGCCATGGATGTCGCCATGGGGGCATGGGCGAAACTCCACGGTTTGGTGGCCAGCTTGCCGTCCTCGCCGTCCGGATTCATGCCGCCGAGAGTGGTCTTGGCTTGGGCGCTGATGATGGCGAAGGGTTGTGACGTGACGATCTCCTTGATGGGAGTTAGGGAGTGCGAGTGCATTTCCATCGCGGTCTTGGTGCCGTTCTTCGGCCAGGTGATGGTGCCGTTGGGTCCGAGCAGGGAATCCTGCAGGCCGGTGGGTTTCTCGTAATTCATTTCAATGATCCCGGAGGAGATTTGGGGGCTGGTAGCCGTTGGTTTGGCGAAAATTTCCACCGTGAATTTGTTTTTGCTCAGGGTGTCCACGCTCAGCGGGGCGAACTTCAGCGAGAACGTGTCGTCCTTCTTGGCCGCGATGCAGCCGAGCCGTTCCATCGGCTTGGACACTCCGTCCACAGTGTCCTCCTCGTTCGAAGAGACGCGCAGGCCTTTGTAAGCAGGGCAGAACCAGTCGAGGTCGAATCCAATGCCGTCACCGCGCCAGCCGGGGATTCCGTCTATCAGAAGGGTGGAGGTGCCTCTAAAGTCCCAGAACTGTTGGCCCGTCATTTCGTTGGCCCAGGTACGGTTGGGATCGATGAAGGGGGAGAACAGGATCACCTCGCCGGGAAGCAGGGTGAAAGTCGTGGCGCCCACCGCCGGGGCGGTGGCGCTGCCGCCGTTGGTCTTCAAGGTCATGCCGAAGCGCTTGTTGACAGTCCCCTGTTCGGCGGCTTGATAATACATGGTATCAAGAGGCGCGAGGCCGTTGGTCTGGGCGCCTCCGTTTCTGAAGACCTGGAGCGCGAACGGCACGTTCCCGAAGACGACCCTGAGCTCGGTGAACTGCAAGGCGACGTTGTACGGGTTGGAGGGTGACAACGGGCGTATAGAGCAAGTGGAGGAGGTAGTCGTAGGACGATCCCGCAAAGTTATCAGACGGGTGCTGTCCTTGTAAAGCTGGGCATACTGCCACAGGGATTCCCAAGTGGGGTCGGAGGGGCAGGTGGTTTCGAGGCGGGACTCGTAGATGCCCTTGCCGACGAATTTTCCATTGACGGTCTTTCCTTTATAAAAATCGGGCAGGGCCGCCGCATTGGTGAGCAAGCTCATGTCTTCCTTGAGACCGCCGCTCGCAGTGTCGGTGAAAATACCCATCGACGACGCGGTCACGTCGTGGGAAAGCGGTTTGAGGGCCTCCGCCGTCGCCCTGTCGGCCAGGGTTGCGGCGGCGAGTCCGAGATTTTGCCGGGAAATGCCTTTTTCGACGGTGGCGAATCCGGTTTTTCCGTATTCGAAGATGGGGCGTCCGAGGCCGCCGAGGCCGGTGATCGATTCGGTGTTCGGACGCTCGCCGGACCCGAGTTGGGCGCTCTGCATGCCCTTGGTGGTGGCGTCATCCACAAACGGGGTGTTGATCCGAACCTTGACACCTTCATCCATGACGGCCCAGGCCAGGGCTCCGCGGGAGGGTGACGTGGGGATCTTGGTGGCGACCACGATGTCGGTCGTGGTGGCGGCGGTGCCGAGCGACCCCTTGTCCCAAAGCGCCACTGCGGGGGCCGGACTGCCCGTGGTGGTCAGGGAGGTGTCCTTCGCGAAGTCAATCTGGCTTGCCTTGTTGTCGATGCTGGAGGTCAGCCAACCGAGGAATTTCGCGTCGCGGGCGGTTTTCTCATATTCTTCGGGCTTCGGTGGCGTAGTGGCCTTGATGTCCCAGGATTTCCAGACGCCGGTGAGACGGGGGTTTTTGGATTTTTTGGCGGGGTCGGTATCGAGAATGTCCGCGCGGGCGGTGACGCGCTGGTCGGGGCCGGCGTTTTTCTGAAGATCGCCGATGGCCAGCATCAGGGCCAAGCGGGCATTACCGCGGGCGGTGGCCATGGCCTCACTTTGAGCGGAAGACCGAAGCGAAATCGATGATAATGACAGCAAGCCAACCGCAATCACGGTTAGCAAAATCATCAGGCTGAGCGTGACGACCAACGCGAAGCCCCGTTTTTTCGAGCGATTCATGGTGGTAAAACAGTCTGAATTCATAGAATTTACAAAACCGATGTAGTTACAAAGACTTCAAATTGGGGGGAGCGCAACGACAATTCGCAAAGCTGGCCAAAACTGTGATGGAATGCATATTCTTGGACAACGATCCGTTCCTGGAAATTGGTTCCGCATGATTTCAAGCATGCGGCAACCCGGTGCCGTGGCAAGATTGGGGACGACGCTGAGGCGGGAGAGCATGGTGACGGGCGAAGCCGCGGGATTTCAGCGTGACCAAAACGTTTTTTTTTCATCGTGGGGAATCAGTGCCTCAGGTTTCGCTGATTCAAAAGCCTGACAGTCTAGCCCCTGACCTCTTCGGTGGACGATGGGGTCTTTCCCCACCTTGGAGACTGCACGCAATCGGCGGCTCCATGTATTTGTCCGAGTGTCCGGTAGGATTACACCCCATTGGGGAAACCCGGAACGCACTTCAATCTTGCCGCCCATTGAAACGCCACCCCCCTTTCTCCCGCCCTCCGGTCCGGCCCGACTGCTGTTTCAGGAGACACCCGCGAAAGTAAATTCCTGCAGTTTATCCAAATCAAGCGCCAGGTCGCCCATAAGCTGCCTCGGCTGTTGGGAAGCCTTGAGAAGTGGCGAAGGGGCGGATGAGGGACCGCTCGGCAGACGCCCCCGAAGCCAGAGACGCACAGAGTCTCATGAACACGAACCAAGGCGCACAATCGGTCTCGAAAGAAAACTGGCGGAGGGGGTGGGATTCGAACCCACGGAACCTTTCGGCTCTCCAGTTTTCAAGACTGGCGCAATCGACCACTCTACCACCCCTCCGGTGTGTTGTCGCGGCGGAGATATGGCCGCGATTTTGAATGCGTTCAAGAAAAACCCTTGGGAATGGAGTAGGGGGCTTTCGCGTCATGCCCATTCACCTTGGCGCCTGGCCGCCCGCAGCGTCAGCGCGTCCATCCTCCATCATATCTGAAAACGCGGGCACGAACCCCAAATTGGCTCCCCGGCACGAGGTCGGATCCGCCGCCGATAGACGCAGGTGCCACCGGCGGCACAAGCAGGTCATCGACAAGCCCGCCCTCCGTCGATTTTTACTGTGGCTTCAATTTGTTGGCGAGTTGGTCAAGGATGGGCTGGGGTAGCGGGTTCTGTTGGATCCAGGCTTTCGCCGCCGTCGCATCGCGGTCGAGCCAGGATTCCAAGGTGCGGCCTCACCACCAGTCGCGGGTCTTCTCGTCTTGGATCCGGGGGATCTCAGACATGGCGAGCAGGGGGGGGCGCTTTGCAGTGAATTCCAAAGAAAGTTTTTCATGACCGGTTCGGTCACGTCGTTAGGGAATCGGTCGATCAACGACAATGCGGCTGCGGGGTCGGTCTTGGCCAAGGTGCCGACCACGCCGCTCAGGGCATTGCTGCGGTTTGGCCCGGCGGGCAGGGCGGCGATGGAATCCAAAGCCGCTTTTTGGTCGATGTTTGGCCATTGGCTGTAAACTTCATCCATGCGGCGTTGGGAGGCCTCACCGGGGTGGTCCAACAACCATTTTGAGGCCCAGGTGGCGAGCTCGGTCGTGGCGACGAACTGGTTGTCCGGATTGGTTTTGGCGAAATCCAAGGCGGCCAGCGGGTCCAATTTGGCCCATGCGGAGAGCAGCAGGGCATAAATGGTGCCAAGTGCCTTGGCGGTGCGAAAAAGGGGGGGTCCAGCGGGACGCGGGGGGGGCGCTGTTTTGTTACGGATTTTTCAGTGAAAAAATCTCCGGAGTTGGCAGGGGCTCCAAGGAATCAGGAAATTTCGGGGGGCGATTCGGTAGATCTTAGCGCTCTTTGAAAGTCCGGATGCTCAAACCTTCAGATGCAGCGGGGAACCCGGATTGGTTCCTGCCAATCATCCAAGGGAGGGGGCGGGCAGGTAGCAAATCAAACGACAAAAATGCTGTCCTTCGGGTGGCGTGGGCGAAATAGGGAGTGCCCCATGGCGGCCAATTCTGTGAATTGTTTAAGGAGGCTGAAATATGGTGGCGGAATTAGGGAGCTGTCCCGGTGTGAGCGGAGTGGAATGGTAGTAGGAAAACCGAGCGAACTTCAAATGATTGAATCGTCCGTTTGACATTGGTGTTGGGTCTGTCTGATTTTCGTCCCTGTATGCGTGAAATTACTTTGCCTGAATCCGGACCGAAGCGAAAATTATTGGATGCTGCCGAACAGTTGTTTGCCGAAAAGGGTTTCGAAGCGGTCTCTGTCAGAGACATTACGCAGCTCTCAAAGGCCAACGTTGCCGCTGTGAGTTACCATTTCGGCAGTCGTGAGAATTTATTGACGCTGGTGATGACGCGCTACATGACGCCGGTTAATGAGGAGCGGATTGTCCGACTTGAAGCGCTGGAGCGCAAGTGGACGGGGAAATCGGTGCCGCTTGAGGAAATCATCGAGGCTTTCGTGCGACCACTCGTGGGACAGGTTCGGAAATCCGAGCTTTCCGAACGCTTGTTTTACAAGCTGATGGGGCGAATTTTCGGGCAGCAGGGTGATGGATTGCCGCCACAAATCGAAGAGCAACTGCGGAATGTGGTGGTGCGTTTCACACGGGCGTTGGCCAAGGCGCTGCCAGCCGTCAATGCAGACGATCTGGCTTGGCGGATCCATTTCATGGTCGGTGGTATGATCCACCTGCTCGCCCATCAGGACCTTTTTCAGCGCCTCACTCCCGGCACGTCTGGCACGCCTCCCATGGAGTCCATCGTAAGCCGGTTCATCCGCTTTTCCGCCGCCGGATTGCGGGAAGGGGTGGAGGCGGAAGCGCCGACACCCAAGGGCCCGCAGGTGATGTTCGATTTCTGATCAGAACGCACAATTTATCCCGGCTTTCATTCATCCATCGGTTGCGTTCTTCCTACCTGCGTCGGGGGACAAAAAAACCGGATTTCGGAGTGTTCAAACCGCTCGGCTGTCCTAGGTTCCTGCCCCCGTATGTCTGTCAAAATCCGTTTCACTTCCGCTACCGCCGTCGGCTTGGTTCTTGCCAAAGTCGGTCATCCTCAACGCGACGAGCCACTCCAGACTTCCAAGGAAGTTTTTAAAATCGAGGAAAAAGACCAAGAGCCGCTTGCCGCCATTTTCCTCAAGCCATTCAAAAACCTCACCGCCCATCGCTTCAGCCATCATTCGTCGCTCGACCAGCATGAGATGAACGCCTACGCCGCCGCGATTTTCGCTTCGGACGACGGTTTGCTCGAAAAAGGCTGCGACATCGCCAAGCGCCTTTACGCCAAGTCGAACCATCCGAATATCAAGTCTGGAGACCTTTGCATTTCGCTGATCAAGGATATCGACATCGATGGCGAGCTCACTCAAGGGCTATGCATCCTCAAATCCGAGCGAGTTGAGCCTTTCCTCAGCATTTCCACCCGCGACGGAGACTTGGAACTGCACACCGAGCAAGGGATCAACCCTGAAAAAATCGACAAGGGCTGCCTGATTCTCAACCACTTCGCCACGAAGGGCTACTACGTGCTCACCTTCGACCGCACCGGTTCGGATTCACGCTTCTGGGTCCGGGATTTCCTCGGTGTGGTGCCGATCACCGACAGCCCGTTTCTGACGAACAAATATGCGAACATGGCCGTCGCGTTCATGGAAAAGGAGAAAAAGGAAAAGCCGAC
>JAIFNK010000152.1 GCA_020047775.1 Akkermansia sp.
TTTGAAAATTTGGTTCTACGGGGACAAGCGCCACGAGGCGGGCAAGGCGCTTGGGTGTTAGGTCAGAGTAGGTGAGCTTTCCTTGTTCAATACCGGAGCTGGTGCGGTGTGAATGCGGATGACGTGCGGCGAATCTTGCAAGTAGCCATGTCCGCAGACCATTTCATTTGCTTGGGTCAAAAGGATTCGTAGCCGAGAAGCCGGAGAACTTCGTTTTTCAAAATAGGTTGGCATGTTCAACGCTATTGGTTGGCGCGTGGGTTCATGTTCTCAACTGATCGGCGTATTCTTGAACGATTCGCGCCGCATCAATGTTTTGGGTTTGAATTGTATAATCTGAGCGTGATCGGTCTGGGTCGTGGACCGTGCGACGGTTTATTCCATAAGTCCTGCACGGGTCGCGCTCTCCCTGAGTCTGACAATCCATTGATTTTCGGAACTTTTAAGGCATTCACGAATTGGCCATCCAGGAGCCGTCTCAATTAGGTGGAGAAGTGTCCATGCGATTCCGTAACAATCGTCGGGGCCAAAAAGCCGACAAAGAATACGAGCCTCGTCATCTGATACTGGCTTTGATATTTGATTTAGCAACTGCTCCTGACGTTGAAGATTATAGTCCTCTGCTGTTTGGCTTTCCGGTAACGGACCAAGTTTTTCAAGTTCCAAAATTTCAGTTCTGATCATACTAATATTGCGTTAAGGTTTTGTAAGTAACTGCGGAAAGTTTGTGCGATAGTATTCAAGCAAGTCCTGCAAACCGGCGTTGTATTGACTTCCAGTCAACTTCCGGACATCTTTAATATCTTTGTAAAGTATTGATCTGAATCCTAACTCGGCTTCTTCTTGAGCAAGAATCCTCCCCTTCGTTCCATAATTTCTGGTAAGCACATGAATTTCCTGAGGGAGCATCAATGCTCCTCCATCTCCGTATTCCGTAAGCCTTAATGCAGCTTGTGGCATGTGGTGGGGAGTTAGCTGATCCCCTGTAACACGAAGTCCATCCAATTCACGGAAGCTGCCTGCACGGCCAGGAAATAGTTCCCCTGTCCACATTGCGCCTGGTCCACCTCGGTACCCGGCGGGAAAACCGGGAATCAACTCCCCGGCGGCAACACGGTAGTTTAGGGGATTGAGTCGTGGTGCCAGTTTGACTGACCAGCCGGGAGCGTTGGCGAAGGCGGCTTTGCTTTGAAGGACTGCCTCGGGCATGAGCATGGCCGCAGCGAGAGAAGCGCCTTGTGCGAACGACCGTTGCCCGTAGGAATACTTTTCATTTTATCTTTTGTTGAATTCCGCGAACGAACTCTGGACGGAGGACGAGCCGGGATTACCCAAGGCAATCATTGAATTGAGGTTGAGACGGAAGGTGTCGAAAATCAGGGAACGTGTTGTGTTTGAGCCGTTTGCTCTACCGCTTCCTTCCGGTCCATTGCCGGGAATGGTATTGATGATTCCCACTGCGGCGGATGACAATACACCGGCTGCGGAAACATAGCCGCTATGATTGAGGGCCACGCTTCCAACTTCTTGATAGTATGCTCCGATCTGTTCGTCTTCCGCAGCGCCGGAATTGGGTAGAACTCCATCAGTCACCATTGCGCGGATGATGTCCGCATTCATGTTCGAGCTGAAGTTACCCGATCGCATCCACTCTCTTATGTGTTCATCGAAAACCTTGCCTTGTGCATCGGTCATCCATTTTGGGGCCAATCCATCAACATCAACATAATTGATCGGATCGCCGCCGGTGAGACGATATAGGTTGAGATCTTCTTTTTCTCCTAACGGGTCACGACTGAGCCAGTCTGGGATACCCGACGCGGTTCGTTGTCGGTCAAGGGTTTGTGGCCGACTCGGTTTGATCGACATAGTCACATCCGCCCCGACGAGGATGCGCGGCGGGAGGAAATTTGCCGGGTCGCGGACTTCCGGGCCGAGGTTTGCTAGGCCGTAGGCACCTTGTAACAGGCAGAGCCACGCGAAGAGCACGCCCGCAAGGGCGGCTTTCAGGTGGCGGGTGGACGGCTGGAACACGCCGCAGCGTAGCAACCCGAAGCGGGCGGCTAAAGAAGGAAGTTTACGGATGCGGCGGTTGATCCGGCGCGTTCTCCGCGTCTTGGGCGTTGTCCTGGGAGGGGCGTTCGGGGAGCGGTCTGCGCTTTTCGGCGGGGTGGCTTTTGGCGTGGATTTCCTTGAGCTTGGTGATGCTCGTCTTGGTGTAAATGGCGGTGGTTTCCAGGCTTTCGTGGCCGAGGATGGCTTGGATGTAGCGGATGTCCGCACCGCCTTCTAACATGTGGGTGGCGCAGGTATGGCGGATGAGGTGGCAGCTTCCGGCGCGGCCGATGTCGGCATTTTTGATGAACTTGCTCACCATGCGGCTGAGGGTGTCGGGGTTGAAGCCCTCGCCGTAGCTGGTGAGGAAGAGGATGGCGGAGGGGCCGAGGGCGAGCCGGGGGCGGGCTTGGTCGAGGTAGCGGGTGATCCACTCCAGCGCGTCGCGGCCGATGGGCACGACGCGGTCTTTTTTGCCTTTGCCCTGGCGCACGCGCAGGGTGCCGCGCTCGTGGTTGATGTCGGTGATTTCGAGGTGGACGAGTTCGGCGCGGCGCACGCCGGTGCTGTAAAAAACTTCCAGCATGGCGCGGTCGCGCAGGCCTAACGGATCGGTGACGTCGGGGAGGTTGAGAACGGCGTCGATCTGGCCGATGGCGAGGGCCTCGTCGTGAAGGCGTTTTTCGAGGCGCGGCAGTTCGAGTTCGCTGGCGGGGTTGGCGGTGATGATGCCGCGCCGGGTCATCCAGGCGAAGTATAGCTTGATAATGGTGATGTAGCCGCGCTGGGTGGTGGCGGTGAGGGGCTTGCCGTTGGCTTTGCGGTGGCGGTGGATTTCGCGCTGATAGGCTTCGAGCACGGCCATGGTGATTTCCTTGGGGTCGGTGAGTTCGCGGGCGGCGGTCCAGGCGATGAAGTCGCGGAGTTTCTGGCGGGTGCCGTTGATGGAGCTTTTGGAGTAGTTGCGCACGTCGAGGTTCTGGAGGTAGCGGGTCAGCTCGCCTTCGAGGGTGCCGGGGGTTCCGGCGGGTTCCCATTCGGGCGGCAGTCCGCCGCGCTTTTCCTTGGCGCGGTGGCGGATGTGGCGGGCGGTCTGGTATCCTTTGTGGGGTGGTTTGCGGGGCTTGCGGTGTTCTTCCATGGCGGTGCGGTGGTTATTACGATGATGGGGCGGGCGGCGGCTCCGGTGATGTGCTTGGCTCGAAGGCTCGAAGTTTGTCTAAAGCGTTGTTTTGCAGGGGTTTAACTTCGTGATCGGGCAATCACGAAGCGGCTCGAAGCGGGCTGTTTTCGCTCGAAGCGCTCATCGTAGTGGTGGATTTTCCACGGCGCGGCGGCGGAGTACGGCGGGATCGAGCAGGCCGATGCGGGCGGTTCCTTCCGGGGTGGCGGGGTCGATGAGCAGTTCGTAAAGGAAGCCGATTCCCTGGCGACCCTGGCGGCGGGCGAGGTATTCCATTTCCTCAAGCTTGCCCATGTGGGTGCGGGTCTGGAACTCGCTCCAGCCGATTTGCTGGCGGACTTCCCGGCGACTAAAGAAGGATGAGCCTGGAGCCGGTTTGACTGATGGTGGATCGGTTTTTGTTTCGGCGGATTTTTGGGCGACGAGTGACTTGATGGATTCTAGCAGGCGGCGGGTTTGTGGCGGGAGTTCGTCGAGGCTGTGGCCTAACACTTCGGGGGCGATGGCGTTGGCGGCCTCGATGTCCTCGATGGTGACGGGCAGCATTTCAACCAGGCGACCGCCACGGGTTTTGCCGGTGATGGTGGGGCGGGCGTGCTGGTGGAGAAGGGCGATGCTCTTGATGAGGGCGAGGTATTTGGTGTGGTCGCGCCGCGTGCGGGTGCGCTCGGCGGTGAAGGTGAGGGCGGCGGCGAAGGGGTTGGCGACTTTGATCGGCCGCAAGGTGCGTTGGAAGTTCTTGAGCAGGGCGAAGGTGTCGCCGCATTCCTCGGCTTGGAGGATGCCTGCGGGGGTTTCGGCGTGGCGCTGGGCGGTCTGGATGGCCTCGGTCTGGGCGCGGGATTCATCGACGGAGAGGACAAGGCAGCGGTTCATGAGTTCCTCGTCGATGTCCACGGAGGTGGTTGTTAGGACGATGGCGGCGGGGCCTTCGACGTGGTATTCTTCGGTTTTCATGCGCCCGGTGGTGACATCCTTGCCGGTGCTGGCGATGGTTAGCTCACCTTCGGATTGAAGGAGTTTGAGGGCGTAGGAGGCTTTTTGCGCGCCTTCTTCCTCGACGATGGCGAGCACCTTGTTTTTGAGGCTGCGCTCGGCCATGTAGTAGAGGCTCTGGCCGGTCATGGCGGAGTATTTGACCTGTTCCCCGGCGGGGAAGAGGGCGAGCACGGCTTCCATGAGGGTGGTTTTTCCCGCCGCGCTGGTGCTCTGGATGACGGCGGCGAGCGGCTTGGGCAGGAGCCGCGAGGTGGCGCAAAGATAGATGGCCATGGCGTTGGCGCGTTCGCCAACAAGGCCGGAGGCGGCGAGCGCGTCGCCGATGCGCCGCAGCAGGTCGGGGGCGCGGGCGAAGTCGAGCGCGGCGCGTTGCTCTTCCTGGCTGAGTTCGGGTTCGCTGTCCGCCTCTTCGATTGGCGAGGCAAGGCGTTGTTCCTGGATGGTTTCAAGGGCGAGAAGCAGGCGGCCGAGATCGGCCTTGACGGTGTCCTTATCGACGGGGGCTTCCTCGGCGGCGCGTTCGGCGAAGCGGCGGCGCTCGCCGTCGCGGTAAAGGTCGAGACTGTCGATGTGCATGGAGCCGTCCGCGCACGCGAGACGCAGGGTGATTTTCATGACTTCCAGCCCGTTGTTGCGGAACAGCCCGCCGACGCGGTAGGCGCGTCCGTCGAATGTTAGTTCGTGGTGCTCGCCCTTGCACACGGGAACGGCTGCGGTAGCAGGAACATGGAGGGCATCGAGGGCCTTTCCTTCTTTAGCCGCCTCTTCAACCGGCTCAACCGGTTCAGCAGCTAAAGAAGAAGCTACTTGTACTTTTGATACGATGCTTGCCGTAGGTGCCGCGCTGTCGATGGCTGGAGACACCTCCGGCTTTGGTGACTCCTCCGGCGGCGGCGCGATTTCCGGGACGGCGCTAACGGCTCCCATCCATTCGGCGGAACGGACGGCGGCTTTCAATGCCTCGCCGCCACGGTCCAGGGCGAAGGAGTTGGCGTCACTGCCCCAGGGGAAGCGGATGCGGTGGCATTCGATGCCGACGGTTTGCAAGCGCCGCGCCGCTTCCTGCACGGCTTTTTGCCCGGCTTCGTCGGCATCGAAGGCGAGGCGCACCGATTCGACTCCGGCGCTTTTGATCGCCTCGAAGAGTTCGGCGGTGAAGTTGGCGGTGCCGAAGGTGCAGGTGGCCGCTTCCATCCCGTGGCGGACGAAGGTCATGGCATCGAGGATGCTTTCACAGAGGATGATTTCCCGGCTTGTTAGGGCTTCCGGATTGAAGACACCGGCGAGCGGTCGCGCCAGATAGAGGTGGCGGATTTCCTTTGAAATGTTCGCCTCGATGCGCCGCCCGTAGATCTGGCGCGGAGTGCCATGGACATCGCAGAGGGGCACCGTCACGCAGCCCACCAGATGCTCGTGGCCGGTCCGCTTGCGAAACACTCCCAACGCCTTGAGCCTGTCGCGCAGCTCGGCCCCCTCCTTGCTGGAACGCGGCGGGACACGCAGCCCGAGCGTGCGGTCTGCGAAGCCGATGCGGAACCGCGCCACCAGCTCCGGGCATCCCAGCCCGCGTTTTTCAAGGTATTCCATCCCGTCGGGATGATGGGTGAAGCGTTCCTGATAGTAGGCGATGACCTGCCCGAGCGCCTCGGCATCGCCCGCCGTGTCACTCACCGGGCAAGGCAGCTTGCGGGTGTTTGGCGTGCGCCGGTAGGAAGTCGCCGCAACTCCCCCGCCATCGGTTAGAAGCTCCACCGCGTGGCGGAAGCTGATGCCGTCGTATTTTTCCACGAACTGGATGACGTTGCCCGCCGCGCCGCAGGACATGCAGCGGAACAAGCCTTTTTCCGGGGTGACGATGAGGTTGGGCGTGTGCTTGTCCTCGTGGAACGGGCACAGGCCGACGAGGTTGCCGCCGCCGTGTTTTTCAAGCGCGATGCCACGGGCGCGGATCACGGCGGCGAGATCGACCGTGGCCTTGATGTGTTCGAGCTGTTCGTCGGAGATTCTTGCCATGTGGTTAAAAGTTATTTGTTAGAAGTTATTGGTGAAGATGGCGCTTCGCGCTGTTGCTCGCGGTTCCACTTGGCACGCATGGACTTCCAGCGCGGCGAGTCGGGGTAATGTTCGTCGCGTTCCCATGGATCGGAGCGCAGGCCGTCGGTGGTTAGAAGCCACTGCCACCGCGCTGCCGTGCGGGCCGGATGTTTCAAGGCACGGGCGAGCATCGCCCGGCCCGCGTCGCCCCAGCCGCATTCGGCCATCAACCGCCAACACCAGCAATGCTGGTCCGCCTCGCGCATCACCGCCCGGCCAAGACTGGCGAGGTCGGCGGCAAGTCCGCGCTCCAGGGCGAAGCGTTGCCAGTCATCCCACGGCCAGCAGCCGGGGGCGGGAAAATCGGAAGGCTCGTTCATGATTTCGGGGGTAAGGGATTGGGCAAAGGTTGATGGGCGCGGATGAGCTCAAGCATGCCTTCGACCTCGCCAAGGATGAGTCCCGCCGCACCGGTCAGGGTGCGGTCGCGCAGGTGACCCGAATCGCCGGAGGCACCGACGACTTCGAGCAGGTCGGCCACCGCGGTGATTCGCTCCAGCGCGTCTTGTAAGCCGTCCACAAGATCGGGCGGCAGGAATGGCGGAGGCGTGGAGCGAAACATGGCGGCAAAAAAACGTGTCAAGTCTGCGGATGATTTTTGGACTCGCCGCGATATTGTAGCATTGCTACACAACGGCAAGCCAAATGTTCCAACACTTCATAATCATGCGCTATAACGACGACATGCCCAAAGGCCGCCCCACAGATTCACCGCGCACCGAATTCGGCACGCGCCTCGTCGAGCTGCGTGAAAAACGCGGCCTCACTCAAAGCCAGGTCGCCGAATCACTCGGCGTCTCCACCCGCGCTTATGCGTTCTGGGAACGCAAGCCGGTCGCGCTCCGCGCCGAACAAATAGCCAAGCTCGCCGACATCTTCGAGGTGTCCGCCGATGTGATTGTCGGGCGGAACGCTCCCGCGCCGAAGCGCAACGGGCCGAAGGGCAAACTCGAAAAACTCTTTGAAGTGGCGAGGGATCTTCCGCGCTCACAGCAGGAAAAAATCACCGCGTTCCTGGAGCCGTTCGTCAACGAACACGCCTCGGCGTAGCCTGCCGCCTTTTCCTCTTAGCCGCTTTGGCTCTTTTGATCGAGGGTGGGGCCGTGCGGAGCGGGGTGAGCTATTTTGCGACACCCCGCGCCGCTGCGGCCAAGGGCGGGGGATGGCTGGGGTTGATGCAGATGGCGCGTTGAAGCCACGAACGAATGCCGCTAACAGATAACGGCCTGAGCCATGCTTGCCCAGCCGACTTCGCCCGGCACCCGAGGAATCGCGGCGACTCCCCCGCTCCGGTGCAGGGGTTTTGCAAAGCCGGTGAACACCGGATTTTGCGGACGCAAAACCGATAGGCGCTCTTTGCCACCGGAGGGCGCGGGGTCAAGCGTTCCCGCAGGAACGACCAAGCTGCACGGAGCGACGATAGGAGCGGAGGAAGCGCCGGGAGTGACGAGGACAACGCTTGACGCCGTTAGCGCCCGGAGGTGGCTGCGCGAGCGTGCGACGCCGACGACATGTTAGAGATTCCCGAAGCGCTTTCCTGACGCGCCGCGTCGGGAGTCTTCGGGGGGCCGGAGGCATGATGTGAGGAACGAACATGATGCCGCAGGCCGGGGCGCGGAGCTTCTTTGCGGTTGGGGGTGGGCGGCGAGGCGGGCGGCGGTGGAGCGGAGCGGAACCGGGGGGGCGGGAACCGCCGCCCGCCTGGCCGTGGGGCATGTAGTGGCCGGAGCTTGCGAGGATAACGAGCCTCATGTCGTGCTGGCGCGGGGGCTGCCTGCCGGAGGGTACTTGTGACTGCGTGGTAATGCGGAGTGCGGGGCGGCATGGGGGGACCCGCTTGCGGGGGGACCCATGACGGGGGCGGGCACT
Source organism: Akkermansia sp. (assembly GCA_020047775.1). Classification (GTDB taxonomy): domain Bacteria; phylum Verrucomicrobiota; class Verrucomicrobiia; order Verrucomicrobiales; family Akkermansiaceae; genus Luteolibacter. The sequence continues at coordinate 8,201 of JAIFNK010000152.1, forward strand.
CCGCATTACACCGCGCACGTCACATGGCACCGTAGGCTAGCAGAACCCGTGACAGCACGCAGCGGGATGTTTGGTGGGGCGGAGCGACGATCTTCCGGGAGGGAGTTGTTAGCGCGGGCCGGAGGGACTTTTCAGTGTGCGAGGCACTAACGATTGGTGAAGTAAATCACAATTGCAGTGACGACAAAAGCGAACACTCCGATTGATGCAGCAAGTGACAACACGAAAGAGAGCTTGTTAGGAATCTGAGGGCGGCCTCTTATGAATTCGAGGACTAGATACCAAACGAGTGCGGCAATAAGTAGGTGCAGCGGATTCATTCTGATTCCCCCCAAAGATAGAGTCCGCCAAGGCCAAGGCCTCCACCAAGAGCCGTTGCTTCCAGTCCTTGTTGAATAGGATGTTTGGCAGGATCAAAAATGAGTCCGTTAGCTCCGATGTTTCGTGTCCGAATATCGTTGAATGGAGTCCGCAATCTTACCGAGCCACGCGCCCATGTGGACCAAAAGTTACCCGGTGTGTATTGACCCGCATCGCGCATCACCAGCTTGCCGTTTTTATAGAGGTGGCTCGGTGCCATATCGCCAAGCCTATTCAAGGCCTTGGCTTGAGCATTTAGCGAGCCTCCTCCCCACCAACGCATCAGTGCATTTGCATCTGGGTTTACTTCCTTTACCCAGTAATTTCCTACCTGTTTGATTCGGGTTCCTTCGGCTCGAATCATCCAGCCTCCGGGACCTCCGCCCCTCATCCCCACCCTTGCAACATCGTCAGCAACCCCGCCAACTCTACCGACTGGCAGGAACACCATGGCGGTGGCAAAGGCGCGTTCGCCCGGAGTGACTTCTGCTAGACCGAAACCGCCGCCGTTGTTCCAACTATTCCAAGTCACGGCATTTCCGGTGGTCACGTCGGTCGCCGCCCCCGCGCTGATTAAGAATGCTGCAACATCAAACGGAGCATCTAAAAACTCTCTCAACTTGTAGGGTGCGGAATTCTGATCGGCGGTGGCCTTGTCGTTCACCGCACGTTCGGCGTTCCGCAGTTGGATCGCGGCTCCCGCATTGGCGGCGATCATCGGCGCGTATTCCGCGAGTTTGGCGGTCATCCACGCATCCTTGTAGCCGCCGAAAGATCTTTCGCCGCTGAGTCCCGCACCGGCTGCGATCATTTTCCATTCCCGGCTGCCGTCGCTTTGGGCTTGGCCGATGGCGGTTTCAATGGCTCTGGTCACATTTCGGATCGAATCTTCCCCGCCGTCTCCGGCGACTTTGATTCCAGCGGTTTCCGCGTCAACCTGCTTGGCCATGAGCAGGCTGCGGGCGGCGTTGGGATCACCTTTGGCAATGTCGAGGATGATCTGGCCGATTGCTGTTAGGTTACCTTTTCCGTCGAGCGCGACTTTGGCGAGGCCATTGACATCGACGTAGTTAATCGGATCCCCGCCGGTGTATTGATACAGGTTGATCGACTCGCTTTCGCCGAGCGGCTCGCGGGAGAGCCATTGGCCAGTGATTGGATCATAGAAGCGATGGAGGTAACAATAGAGGCCGGTTTCCTGGTCGTAGTATTTTGTTTGAAAGCGGAACGGGCAGCTTTGGGCGTTGGGGCCTCGGGCGTAGATGAGTTCTCCGAAGGGGCCGTAGGCGTATTCGGCGACCAGGGTGGCTACATTGTCAATGAGGGTGGCGAGACCTGTGACGTGGCCGGTGCCGTCGTAGAGCGGATAGAGGTCGGTGTTGTTGTTGCCTTTGGTTTCGCGGATGAGGAGTAGTCCGCCCGCGCCGCCGGCTCCGCCGTGAGTTTCGCTGATGTCGGGTCCCCAGACATACTTTCGCTCTAACATGGTGAGGCCGCTGGGGAGTTGGTGGCGTTCGTAGATGAGGTCGTTGCCATCGTATAGGAAGGTGATGATGGTTTTCTGGGCGATGACTCCGTTTTTCCAGCGGTTGACTTTTTTGCTGAACCTCCTGTTCTGGGAGTCGTAGGCGTGGGTGATGTCGTAACCTTGAAGGGCGGAGTGATGGTTTTTGGTGCGGGCGCGGACGAGGTTGTTTTTGGCGTCCCAGCCGTAGTTCCAGAGGGCGGAGGATTCGCGGTTTCCGGCGGCGTCGTAGGTGAAGGTTTCTTGGACGGGCGGGATGTAGGTGGCTCCGTTTTGCTCGGCTTTGGCATCGGGGAAGGCTCCGGGGTCGCCTTGGCCGGGGAGGACGGCGAGGGTGTTCCAAGGGACCCAGCCGCCTTGGGCACCGGGGGATGGGATGGGGTGCTCGTGGCTGCCGCTGAAGTTGGGGATGGCGGTGCCGTTGAACCAGACTTGTGCGCTGGGGGCAGCGGAGATTTTGAGGGTTTTGTGTTGGGTGTTTTCCCAATCCAGCGTGCGGTTGAGGATGTCTGCGTAGTTATTTGAACCGAGGTGGTTTTTCCGGCGGCCGATGGCGTCGAATTGATAGGAAAAATTGCCAAGGGAAGGGTGATTGGCATTGGATAATTGGCCATTGGTATAAGCATAAGTCCACTGGCCGCCGGCGGTGGCGCATTTGAGGCGGCGGCCTTTGGGATCGAAGGATTCTGCGGGGGCGTTCGGGGCGATCAGGTAGTCGAACGACGGTGCTCCGCTGAGTGTGCTTCCGGCGTATTCAATTCTTCCGCCCATGCCGCGTTGCCAGGTCTGGGTGACGGCGGGGACGAAGTTACCGGAGGCGTTGCCCCATTGGAAGCCGGTGATTTGGCGGGCGGCGTTGCGATCTATGATGATTTTGAGGTTTCCGCTGGCGAGGGCTGAGACTTCGCCGGAGACGCCAATAGGGGATTTTGAGGCGGAGTGAATGAGGGTGTTTCCTCGCCAAAGTTCGAATCCGGTGTCGCGCCCGTAGTCATCAAGGCCCTTGACGACCTTGTATCCGGCGAGCGGGCCGGAGTTCCAGGTGCTTTGCTTGAGCCTGCCATTCTGATAGATAAGTGATCTTGCGCCGGAATTGTCGCCGATTTCATCAAGCCGTCCGGCGCGGTCGTGGTGGTAGGCTTCCAAGATAGAGGGGATGGTGAAGGAGTCGGTTCCTTGACCTGAGGTGACGGAGGGCCAGGTGGCGGATTTTAGATCCTTCGCGCCATCGTTGCTGTAGTCGAAGATGATACTTCCGCCACGGGCGAGGGTGATGGTGTGGAGCAGTCCGCCGGGGTGGTATTGGCGGGAGTCGCCAGCAATCCCTAAGCCGGTCGCTGGATCTACAGCGTAGTTTTTGGCCAAAGGAACTCCGGCGGCGTTCTGCGCGACTTGTGTAGTCGCTCCGGTGGTGGGCTTGATGGTGTGATTGAAGCCGCTGCCGCTGGTGGTGAGTTTCTCGGTCTTGCCGATGATGTCTGGGCCGCTGATGCTTTGCTCTGTGCCGTCGAGCTTGGTGATGTGGGTGGTGCCATCGACGGTGAGGGTTTCGGTGCCGCCGCTGATGCCGTGGTCGCCGAGGATGTTGCCCCTGCCGGGGGCGGTGAGGCTGGCGAGGGTGCCGTCGTTGTTGAAGGATGCGCTGTGGGTGTCTCCTCCGGCGGTGAAGGAAACGGCGGCCAGCGAGCCGGCGGCATTCCATGTGGGGCTGAGGGTGGCGGTGGGGATGCCGGTGCCTGATAGAGTGGAGGTGGTGGTGAGGCCGAGGTTGTTGAAGGATTCCGTCTTGCTCCAGCCTTTGGTGGAGGAGGTGGTGACGGTCTTGCTGGTGTAGTTAGGGCTGCGGGTGATGGTTTCCTCGCTGCCGTTGATGGTGGTGGAGGTTTCGTTTCCGTTAGGATTCCATGTGGTGCGGAGGATTTCGCGCAGGCCGCTGTCTTCGGTGAGTTTGAGGGTGGTGACGAGTTTGCCGCCCGAAGCGGTGGTGGTGCTTTCCACGTAGCGGTCGCCGGTGCCGAGGGTGCCGCTGCCGTCCACGTCGATGCCGCTGCGGGTGATACTGCCGGAGGAGTCGTAGGGATCGGATTCGGTGATGGTTTTGCGGCCGGTGGGGTCGGTGATGCGGATGCGTTTGAGGGTGGAATCGGGATCGCTGTGGAGGATGTTGGTGGTGCCTTTGGCGGTTTCGGTCTTGCGGAGGCGGCCCCAGGCATCGGTCCAGGTGGTCTGATAGGCGGCGGACTGGCCGGAGCATGCGCTCTGGGTTTTGAGCAGTCCGTTTTCCACGCTCAGGGCGCTGCCATCGGTGCCGCCGAAGGGGATGGTGGGGCCGGAGCTGCTGGCGGCGGTGCCGTCGTCACTGCGGATGGAGGCTTGATAGGTGCCTAGCAGGGTGGAGCGGGTGATGGCGGTACTGCTGCTGCCGTGGTTGAGGCCGAGATTGTCGGTGACGCCATTCCAGGTGGTGTTGGAGGCGGTCAGACGCCCGAGAGCGTCGCGGGTGTCGGTGAGGGAGCCGCTGGCTCCGCCGCTGATGGTGGCGGTGGTGCTGAAGGCGGTGTAGGTGTTGGTGGAGATGATCCCGTTGGTAGTTAATTTCCCGAGGCGGCCCAATACATCGAAATTTTCAAACTTTGATGCGATTCCGAGGTAACCGGTGTGCGTGGAAAGACGGGAGAGATTGCTGGCATAGTCCCATGTAGAGCTGAGACCCGTTTGGTAGTCGGTGCTCTTTTTGGGCATCCCCCAAGAGGTCATGTTGGCGAAGGCTGCTCCTCCTGTCTTGACCGTGCCGCCCTGGATGACAAACGACTCGGTCTGGGTGGGATGTCCGCGGGTGTTGACGTTTTGGACGAGCTTGGTCCCGCGACTGACCGAGCTGCCGGAAAGCAGTCCTTCTTCCAGCGTGAGGATGTATGAGCCATCGCCACTGGCATTCCAGTCATAGGTT
>JAIFNK010000284.1 GCA_020047775.1 Akkermansia sp.
TGGTCTGGGAAACCGGATTCGCGGCGGATGTTTTCAAAATCGCGGGGATTCCGCGCCGACTTGGACCGGACGAGCGATGGCTGAAACGAAAGCTGACCCATCCGCTCGGATTTGTTGCCGGGCCGCTGGAGCACCGGGTGAGGCATTATCTGGCGGCGGTGGAGGAGCTGGGAATGGAGACCGACCGACCGGAGTTTTTCGCGCCGGCGGCGGTGGGAGTTGAGCCGGTGACGGGAGCGGTATTGCTTTGTCCGGAATCCGACTTCGGGCCAAGCCACGAATGGCCGGTCGCGCGGTGGCAGGAAGTCGCGGAAGCACTGATGCATTCCGGCAAACGTGTCACCGTGGCCAGCGTGAACGGCGGGCGTGGCTTGGGAAAAATCCTGGCGGACAAGCTGGGTGAGGGCGTCGAGCTCTTTCACGCCCTGCCGCTGGGTGGAGCCCTGCCCGTGCTGGCGGTGCACGGGTTGGTGATCGCGGCGGATGGATCGCTGCCGCATTTGGCGGCCCACGCCGGGGCGACGTGCATCACCCTTTTCGGTCCGAACGATCCGGCCTGGAAACGGCCGCTTGGGCGGCGTCACGCCGTGGTCCGGCATCATGTGGAATGCGCGCCCTGTCTGCTCGCGAAGTGCCCGCTGGACGGGCGCTGCCAGAACGAACTGGAAACGGCCCGCGTGTTGCGGGCCGTTTCAGAGAAGCTGTTCGAAGCCGGGATTTGACTCATTCGCGGCGGTTAAGTGCCATCATGAGGAAATACAGCAGCTGGGCGAGCGAACCGATGGCGGCGGCCACATAAGTCATGGCGGCCCAGAAGAGCGCGTTTTTCGCCTTTTCATGATCAATGCTCGGGGCGATGCCGCTGCTTTCCATCCAAACGAGAGCCCGGCGGCTGGCGTCGAACTCGACCGGCAGGGTGACGAAGGAGAACAGCGTGGTCACCGCGAATAGGCCGACCCAGACCCAGAGCATGGTCATGTTGTGCATGAAGCCGATGCCGAGGAAGCCGAGGATCATCACGTAGTTGAGCATCTTGCTGGAGAACTCCACGGCGGGCACCAGCTTGGAGCGCAGTCCGAGCCAGACATAGGCTTGCTGGTGCTGGACCGCGTGACCGCATTCGTGGGCGGCCACGGCGGCGGCGGCCACCGAGTTCATGGCGTAAACGTCCTCACTGAGGTTTACGGTCTTTTTCACCGGGTCATAGTGGTCGGTGAGCTGGCCGGGAGTGCTGATCACCTGCACGTCGTTGATGCCGTTTTGCCGGAGCATCGCCTCGGCGACCTGCGCGCCGGTCATCCGGATGGGGATCTGCGAATACTCGGCGAAACGCCGCTTGAGCGTGCTGCTGATCAGGAAGCTGGCCAGCAGTGAAACACCGATGATGACGATGTAAGTCATGCTGAAGCCACCCATGGAAGGGGCGACTTGGGCGAGAAGGATGGTTTCTAGATTCATGGCCGCAACCTACGGACATCTGTCTTTGCTGCAACTGATTTCCTGTTGGAAAACGGCGGGGATTTTCCAATGGGCTACAAGGATTTCACTCGCAGCGTCAGCGTGTGGGTGACGCCGGTGGCGGGGTCGGTGGCGGTGACGATGTGGGTGCCGGCGGTGAGGTGGATGATCGGCTCCGGGGTGGCGGGCTCGATGCGCAGGGTGTCGGACTGCCAGCGGGCGGTGCCGGGGAGATTGGTGACGGGGCGGAGCTTGTCGGAGCCGGAAGGGATTTCCGGATCGAGCAGGAAGGTGGCGTTGTTCGCCGGGCTGATGATGCGGAGCGGTTCGGGGGTGGGTTCGCCGGGATTCATCGCGAGGTCGTTGCGGCGGACGTTGTGGCGGCTGGCGAACCACTCGGCGAAGGTGGGGTCGAGCAGGGCCTTGCCGTCGGCATCATAGTCGGCGGGAGTGGCGGCGGGCGGGAGGTGGTCGGTCGGGGCCAGGTCGCCGACGGCGGGTTTGGAATCGGCTGCGGCGAGTTTTCCGTTTCGCGGGTCGATGGTGATGTTCACGATCCCGGCAGGCTGCTTGAACCAGACGGGCTGGCGGTCCCGGTGCAGCCGGAGCATGGCGCGGTTGAAAACCGGCCCGGCTCCGGCGATTCCGGAAAGCCCCTTCATCGGTTGTTGCTCGAAATTTCCGGCCCACACGCCGACGGTGAATTCCGGAGTGAAGCCGATGCACCAGTTGTCGCGGAAATCGGAGGAGGTGCCGGTTTTCACCGCACAGCGGAAGGGCAGGTCGAGCGGGCCACCCGGCTGGAAGGAGGGGGAGCGGGCGGTGGAATCGGAGAGGATGTCCGCGATGAGCCAGGCGCTTCGAACGTCGAAAATCGAACGTCCAACATCGAATTTTGAAGGGAAGAGAATGGGGGGAAAATGGCGGCCTTGGCGGGCGAGGGTGGCGTAGGCGTTGGTGAGTTCGAGCAGGCGGACCGGGGCGTTTCCCAATGTGAGGCCGAGGCCGTGGACGGTGGAATCCGTGCCAAGCGTGCTGATCCCCAGGCGTTCGAGTAATTCATGAAGCGGCTTGGGACCACCGAGGGCGTTCAATTCCCGGAGCGCGGGCACATTCAACGAGCAGGCAAGCGCGGTGCGAAGCGTGACCGGGCCGCGGTAGGTGCGGTCGTAGTTTTCCGGCAGGTCGAGGCCCTGCTCCGTGCGGAACGGAGTGGGAACGTCGGCGAGGATGGAGCTGGGGAGCCGGTGGTTCCGCTCCATGGCCAGAAGGTAGGTAAAGGGTTTGAGCGTGGATCCCGGGGACCGCGGGGTGAGTGCGCCATTGAGCTGGCCGCCGCGAGGGTCATTCCAATCGGCGGAGGAAACGAGCGCGAGGATTTCCCCCGTGGGGTTGTGAATGGCGACGACGGCGGCGTGCCGGAGGTTGGCGTCCCGGAGCCGGGTGGTTTCCTCGCGGACGATGGCTTCGAAATCGCGCTGGAGCGGGAGGTCGAGGGTGGTGGGGATTTGGGATTTCAGGTTTGAAATTTGAGATTGGCTTGCGAGCCACGGGGCGGTCGTGGATTCGCGGAGCGGGCGCAGGCCGAGCGGCTCGGCAAGGGCGGCGGCGATGCGGGCTCCGGGGGGATTTTCCGCAGCGGCGAGGCGCTTGAGCACCGTGTTCCGGCGGATGATCGCCCGTTGGGGGTGGCGGATGGGATTGAGGCGGGACGGCGATAGCGGGAGCCCGGAGAGCAGGGCGCATTCTCCGAGGGACAGGTCGGCGAGGGGCTTTTGGAAATAGAACCGCGCGGCCTCGGCCGCGCCGATCCGGAGATTTCCGTAGTCGAGATGGTTCAGGTAGGCGGTGAGGATCCGCCGCTTGGACCAGGTCATTTCCAGTCGGCGGGCCGCAAGCGCCTCGCGGATTTTCGTGAGCGGACTGCGGGCGGCGGGCGGCGAGGTGATTTTGATCAACTGCTGGGTGATGGTGGACGCGCCGGAAACGATCCGCCGCTTCGCGATCAAATCGCGGCCAGCCCGCAGCGTCGCCAGCAGATCAATCCCGCCGTGGCCGTAGAACCGCTTGTCTTCGGCGGCCAGCGTGCAGGCGATGAGGTCGGCGGGAATTTCCTCCGCCACGGCCGGTCTCGACCGGGTGGAGTCCGGCAGCGTGAGATGCAGGATCGGCGTGCCGTGCCGGTCCAACAGGATCGGCGAGGCGGCCGGCACCTCCCGCAAGCCCGCAGGCAGCGAAACCGCGAAGGGCAGGACAAACCAGCCAGCCACGCCAAGCAGCCCGAGGACGAACAAGGCGCGGAGGATCCGGCGTCTCCATTTGAATTCGACTTTCAAGCCCCGGACGATGCCGTGGAAACGGGTAAAAATAAACGGGAAATTTCCAATTGGAAAGGACCGGTGATTTCGTTCGTATTTGTCGCGTATGAAAAAACAACTATTTCTATTCACTTGCGCCCTGGGACTGCTGACGATGCCGACGCGTGCGGCGGAAGACTCGACGCCCTTGGGCAAACAAATGGAGGCGACGAGTGATGCGTTCAAGGCCTTTCGCCGCGAAACGGATCCGGTGAAGGGCGCCACGCAGGCCCGCGAGGCCCAGCTGTCGGTTCTCAAGGCGCTGCCGGAAGTTCCGGAAATGGTCCAGGCGATGCCGGAAGGTCCGGACAAAGTCAAGGCCCTGGTCATCTACCGCAAAATGATGGGCAAGCTTTTCGTCACGCTTTGCGAAGTGGAGGAAGCGTTTCTTAACGGGAAAATCGATGAGGTCGCGAAGCTCGTGGAGTCGCTGAAGGAGCAGAAAAAGGCGGGGCACGACAAGTTCATGGATGACGGCGACGAGTGATCGGTTTTTGATTTTCCACCCCCGAAATAAAAAGGCCCGGACGCGATTCGCATCCGGGCCTTTTTTGATCAGAAAACAGCCGCCGCTTACTCGACGACGACGCGGGTGCCGGCTTTCACCTTGGAATAGACGATCGGGATCGTGGCGCTCGGCCCGCGGACGCAGGCGTGGGAAGCGGGGCGGCGGCTTCTGGGCAGCGGGCCGATGTGGTGGCCCACGCCGTCATTGGTCAGGCGCATCCAGTAGCGCATCGGGGCTCCTTCAAATTTCCCGCCTTCAGGAATCGCATCCGTGGTGGAGTCCGCGTCGCCGTTCACGACATCGCCGACGGCATCATAGATCCGACCGTATTTGTTGGACCGTTTGTCCACGACTTTTTCGAGAATATAATAGGTGCCCGGAGGCGTGGGGCGGCTGGGGACGCCGGAGGAAACCGGATAGTCCATCGCCACCTCCTCGCCGTTCATGAGAAAGCCGCGCTGCATTTCGAGGCTGATGCGGATGGAGGAATTCCCCGCATGGGTGCGGGAGAGCACGTCCTCGTTTTTCCACGTCGTCATGGTCTTCGGGTAGGTGGGCTCGGCCTTGAAATGGTCGTAAGTGCCGGGCGGGTGGGGATTCACCGTCTTGCCGTCCTTGGTGACTTGGGCACCGGGTTTCTGGTTGGCGCAACTCGCCAGCAAAAGAGTGGCAACGGCGGCGGTAAACTGGGCGATGATTCGAAGCGAGTTCATGAATTGCGGCTGGGGACGCGCGGAATTAGGACAAATTTCCCGGAATTGCAACTCCTCATGCGCTTTTCGGCGTCGCTGACCAGGCGGGGCGGTGACGGGGGCCTCATACCTGCGTTCTTTCATGAAGTTGGCCCATCCGGTAGGCGTCGATGAGTTGGAGCAGCAGCTCGATAATGGAATCGATTTCACGGCCCTGCTCGGTATCGCCCACCTTGCGGGGATGCTCGTAGCGGCGGAGCCGGGTCATCTTCGGAATGATGTCGATGCCCTCGCGGACGGCGGTTTCCGGATCGGGGAAGGTGTGGTGCTCGGCGAGGGTTTCGCCTTCGGGGCCGAGGATGAGGGTGTAGCCGCGGTCGCCATAGGCTTCGGAAAACGCGCCGTCGATGGTGACAGCGTTGCCGCCGCGCTTGAGCGGGTTTTCTCCCAGATCGACCTTCACCGGGACGTGGCCGTTGACGAGCAGGCCGTCCTTCATCACGCCCATGTCGCGAGCGATCTTTTCGCAGAAAGCGGTGTCGTGAATCCAGCGGAACCACGGTCCGGCGTTCTCCTTGTGGGTGGATTTGTCCTCGATGAGGTAGGTTTCAAAAGTGGCCATGCGGTCCTTGCCGAAGAGCGGCGAGAGCGGTCCGGCCCACAGGTAGTAGAACCAGTCCTTGTCGCTGCCGGAAGCGCTCGGCGCACCGGCGCGGAATGCGCGTTTGATGACCTTGGTGAAGGCGGTGAAGACTTGCGGGCCTTCCCGGTCCTCGCCGTCGATGCGGAGCGGGAGATATTCACCATGGTCGTCCACCGGCAGGCAGGCGTGGAAAATCACGGCGCGGTCCCTCACGAGCGCCATCTGGCCGTAGTCGGCCATCCAGCGCATCTGCTCCCACAAGCGCGGCGAGGTGGTGAAACTTTCCTCCAGCCGATGGATGCACTCCTCCTCGTCGGCGCTGAGTTTGTTAGGATCGGCGGGATCGATGGTCGGGAGAAACGTGTCGCGCAGCGGATGGCATTTTCCGTCCACTTCCAGCGTATGGTTTTCAAAATTGATTTTCCGCAGGATGTTGCGGTCCTCCATCTTCCACTCCGGGTGGCGTTCGATGGTCTGGCCCTCGAGTTTGAACTGGAGGATGGCCATGGCCTTCTGCATGCGCGCGACAAGGCCGCCGTCGCGCTTGCCCTTGCGCTTCGCCTGGAAGCGGGCGGCGGGATCGTCCGGATAGACTTTCAAGGCGAGCACCTCGATGGCTTTGGTCAGCAATCCGTAGCCTTCCTCGATCTGGAACATGCGCAGGTAGCGCAGGGAAATCCGCAGCACGGTGGCGATGAGCGCGCGCTGGCCGAGGCAGGCGCCCATCCAGATGGCATCATGGTTGCCCCAGACCAGCGAGACGTTCGGCTGGTGCATGAGGTAGTCGATCACGCGGTCGAGCCGCGGGCCGCGGTCACCGAGGTCGCCGGCGACGATGAGCTCCTCGACGGTGATGTTCCGGATGAACCGCGAGGCGCTGCGGATCAGGTCGAAATCGAGGTCCAGGGCGGTGAGCTCGCGGAGCTGGACGTCGATCATGGCGGGGTCATGACCGCCGGCGGGGTGGTTGAGCAGGGCTTCGAAGAGTTCGCGCTGTTCCTTGGGGGCGAGAGCCTTCACGTCCTTGCGGCGGCGGGTGCGGATGAGCGCGCGGATGACGGTGAATTGGTTTTCGAGGGTGGTTTTCACCCATGACTCACGGAGCGCCGGCTTGACGAGCAGCTCCGGTTTTTTCAGGCGGATGACCTCGGCCGGGTAATAAAGCACGTTCATGAACTCCTGGAACTCCGGGGCGCTCATGGTCTTGCCGAAGATGTTATCCACCAGCGGTCGCAAGCGGCCGCTGGCATTGTTGATGACGTGCCGGAGTTTCTGGTTCTCGCCGTGGATGTCGGAGATCACGTGGATCACGCCTTTGGGAAGTTCCTTTTTCGCCCGCAGGGCGGCGACTTCCGAGGCGGCGGACGAGACGGTGGGATAGCGCTCGGCGAGGATGTGGAGGGCCGGGTTTTTCATCGGTGGAAACGGCGTGGCGGATAGGGTTTCACAGCGTGCGATTGCCGCGCAGGACCTCCAGATAAGGCCAATTCCCCGTCGATGGCAAGCTACCCGACGACAAGGAATTCAACTTGAAGCCGGGCATGAAGATCCCGGTGCGCAGGAAAGACGGGGTGGCCAAGGCGCTCAGCGACCCGGACCAAGGGAAAAAAGCCAAGACCGAGCCTGCGATGGAATATTGGTGGCCGAAGGAAAAGCGGGATGCCCGGATCGCCGAATAATCCCGTGTGATTCAACCGTCACGATTGAGGAACTCGATGATCGTGGCGGCAGACTTTTCCGAAATGCCGGGAAGCCTGGCGACTTCCGCGGCGGTGGCTTTTTTGAGCCGGGCGACGCTGCCGAATTTTTCCAACAGCAGGCGCTTTTTGTTAGCCGACATGCCGGGGCAGTCGTCGAGCAGGCTTTCCTTCATCCGGCGGCGGTAGAGCAGGGCGTTGTAGCCGTTGGCGAAGCGGTGGGCTTCGTCGCGGATGCGTTGGAGCAGCTTGAGCGCGCCGCGGTTGTGCGGGATGCGGATGGATTGCTCGCGGCCGGGGACGAAAACTTCCTCGTGCTGCTTGGCGAGGCCGACGACCGGAAGGTCATGGAGACCGAGGGCTTTCAATTCCCTGACGGCCATGCCGAGCTGGCCTTTGCCGCCGTCCACGATGACCAGGTCCGGCAGGACGATTTTCGCTTTGCCCTCGCGGGCGAGACGGCGTTGGGCATCGACGAGGTTTTCCTGGGAGAATTCCGCCTCGGGGTTGGCGGCGCTGTTTTCCATCAGGATGCGCGAGTAGCGGCGGCGGATGACCTCGGCCATGGAGGCGAAGTCGTCCTGGCCCTCGACCGTCTTGATCCGGTAGCGGCGGTAGTTCTGGTTGTCCGGCTTGCCATCGGTGAAGCGGACCATGGAGGCGACGATATGATTGGAGGAGACGTTGGAGATGTCGAAGCACTCCATGACGCGCGGCGGGCCTGCCAGGTGGAGTTCCTCACCGAGTTCGGCGAGGTCTTCGGTGGGTTTCACGGTGGTTTGCACGCCGCGGCCGCGGGCGAACTGGCGGGTGGGGGAGAGCGTTTTTTCGAGGTTCTGGAGGATGTCGCGGAGCGCGGCGGCTTTTTCGAAATCGAGGTTCCCGGCGGCGGCGGTCATTTCGGCGCGGAGTTTGTCGAAGTTCTCGCGTTTTCCCTTCCCTTCGAGGATGCGGCAGGCTTCCTCGATTTTTTCGAAATAATCCTCGCGGGAAATGCGGCCGATGCAGGGGGCTGAGCAGTTGCGGATGATGTCGGCGTTGCAGTGTTTGTAGTCGGCCTCGCCGGGATTGACCGGGCGGCAGACGCGCAGGCCGAGGCTGCGGTTGAGCCATTCGAGCGTGCTGTGGAGGGCGCTGGAGTGGGGAAACGGGCCGAAATAGCGCGAGCCGTCGTCCTTCTTCATCCGTGTGGTCTGGAAGCGCGGCCACGGATCGGCGAGGCGGATTTTCGCCAGCAGGAAGCGCTTGTCGTCGCGGAAAGCGACGTTGTAGCGCGGGCGGTAGTCCTTGATGAGCTTGCCCTCCAGCAGCAGCGATTCCTCCTCGTTGCGGACGGTGTGGAACTCGAAATCGTGGATCGAGTCGATGAGCGCGCGGGTTTTCACGTTCGAGCGCATTTTCTGCGAGGCCATGAAGTACGACGAGACGCGGCGCTTGAGGTCGCGGGCCTTGCCGACGTAGATGATGGAGCCGAGCCGGTCCTTCATCAGGTAGACCCCGGGTTGATGAGGAACCTCGCGGAGCTTGGTTTTGAAATCCGGGGTGGACATGGGCGGAATGTATGTCATCTATCCGCAGCCCGAAACCTTAAAGATCATTCGAAAACCCGACGGTCGCTTTCTCTTGGATTCAAGTCACTCGCAGGCGCGTGGACGGGATCAGGGATATCGTCCGGACAATCGGGATAAAGTCGCTTGACACTCCGTTGAGGGTCGGTTCCAGTTTTCTTCCACGTCGTATGCAGCGAAAAACCAATCACCTCATGGCGCGTCTCTCCGCATTTTTCGCTTGCTTGGTCATCGGCCTCGGTTCGGCTTCCCGATTGGATGCTCAAGCGCCGCCTGCCGCTGCTCCGGCGATGCTGGTCCCTCCGTCAACCTTGATCCGGTTGTTTTCCGAAGCTGAGGCCGCGTTCATCGCCAAGGAATATGCGACCGCCGTGTCGAAAATCGAAGAACTGCTCAAGGCTCTCGGGTCGAACAGGGACGCACCGCTGGAGCTGCTTTATTTCAACATCGGACTGGGAAACCTGCTGGCGGGGAAACCGGCCCAGGCCGAGGCCGGGTTTACCGAATGCTTGAAGCGGTTCCCGAGAGGCGAATATGCCAGCCGCTGCTGGCTCGGCATCGGCCGTGCTTCGATTGACCAGAACACACCGGAGAAAAAGGAGCGCGCCATCGATGCTCTCAAACTCGCCGCCCAGGATCCCAGATACCGCTCGGAAGCGGGATTGTGGCTTGGCCAGGTTTACACCGACCTCGGCAAGCGCGATGAGGCACTCGCTGTTTTCAAGAGCTTGATGGGCTCGGACATTCGCTCGCCGCAGCAAACCACCGCCGCCGTGGAAGTCATCGGACTGCTGGCGGTGGCAGGCAAATTGGAGGATTTGATCCTTTACCTCGACCGCCTGAGCAACCAGTCCGGCGTCCGCGACGCAATCGCCTGGTATGCGAACCAGGTCATTGTGCGTGGTGACGAGTTGGTAGGTGCCCAGTCTTACGATTCGGCGCTTGCCATCTATCGTTCCGTGCCGCCCCGCAGTCAGATCATCGACATTCAGAAAACCGCGTTGGAGTCCCAGCGCCGGGATTTGAAAATCCTCGAAACCCGCGTGGAGGCGGAAAAGAACAAGCCCCTCAACCAGCGTTCCTCCGCCTCGGAATTGGTGGGCAACCTCAAACCGGCCATTGAACTGGCAGAGAAGGCCCTGGCTGCAATCGAGGAAAAGGCCGACTTGGACGCGGCCCTGCTAATGCGCCGCGGGCGCTGCCTGTATTATCTCGACCGCCACGAGGAGGCGCTGGTGTGCTTCCGCACGATTCGGAACAAATATGAATCCGCCACCGATGCAAAGTCGGCCGCCTACGCGGAGATCGTCATTATCAACAAGCTGAAGAATATCCCGGAAATCAAAGCCCTTTGCGACTCCTATCTGCGGAAATACCCCGACGCGGACAATGTCGAACAGGTCGCCACCCTTGCCGGCGAAGTATTGGTCCAGAGTGGAAACTGGGCTGAAGTCGGCAGTTTCTACCGTGGTCTTGAGACCAAGTTCCCAAAATCCGAGAGCCTCGACCGCTACACGTTCTTCCAAGGAGTCGCCATTTTCCAAGACGGCAACTTCAAGGAATCCACCCCGATTTTCACGAAGTTCCTCAAGGATTTCCCAAACAGCCCGCTGGTGGAAAACGCCCTCTACTATATGGCGATGTCGTATTTCCTTTCGAACGACTACAAGATGACACTGGCCTCGTGTAAGGAATACATCTCCAAGTTCCCGGACGGCCGCTACGCCGGCGACATGCGCTACCGTCTCGCGTTTATCGATTTCAACGACAGGGGCACGGACAAGGATCCCGCGGCCATAAGCGCTTATCAGAACAAGATGTGCGACAAGATCATCAAGGATCTCACCACCTTCCTGAACCAGCACCCCGACGACGCTTCCGCAGGTTCGATGTATTGCCTGGTCGCGGACGCTTACAAGAGAAGGACCTCCGACAAGCCCGATGAACTCGCTAAGTTCCAAAGACTTGCCATCGAGGCCTACCAAAAGGCGGTGTGGTCGGACAGCCCCGATGACGTGATCCAATACGCCTTGGATTCCGCCACCACGATGCTTTCCGGTAACAAGGACTGGCCCGCTATCGCGACGCTCCACGGGGATTTCCTCCAGAAAAAGCCGGACAGCCCGCTCGCGCTGCTCTCCGCCACTTGGGTGGCCAAAATGAAAGTCCGCGAAGGCAAACCCCTGGAAGCTTCGGAAATGCTCGCCAACGCCCTGCGGGCCCGGGTCGGTAATCCTGCCGCCGAGCAGGTCGAGTTCCTCATCGACGAATTGGTCAAAACCTTAGTGCCGCGCAAGAAGGCGTCCGAGGTCGATTTGGACGCGCTCGACAAGCAGCTGATAGAGATTCTCAACAAAGCGATCGCCGGTCAGGAGAACGCCACGACGAATGCCCGGCTTTACTTTGCCCGCGCCCGCCTCGCCCAGGCACTGAAGCGTGCCGACCAATCGGATCGCCATCTCAAGGGGATCGCCACCATCAATGCGGATAACCCGGCGGTCCTCAGTCCCGCCTTGCTCACCGTTTGCGGAGATATTCTTCTGAAGCTTGGCAATCTTGAGCAAGCCGAGGGCATGTTCAGGCGCCTCACGGACCGTTACCGCGAGGGCGGCTTCTCCGATGCCGGTCCGGTGGGGCTCGGCTATATCGCGCTCGCCAGAAAACAACCGGCGGAAGCACTCAAGATCTTCGAGGATACACTGGCGAACAACCCCGGCACCTCCCGTTTCAAGGAAACGACCCTCGGTAAATTGGAGGCCATGGTCGCACTTGGTCAATTCGAGGAGGCCGAAAAACTCGCTCTCGCCACCGCCGGAGACAAAACATTCCGCGGCGAAACCGCCGGTAAAGTGCTCATCCTGCTAGGCAGGATTTATCGGGAGCAGGAGAAAAAAGCCACGGATCCGGCTGCCAAGTTGGAATTGCTCAAAAAAGCATACGGAACTTACAACCGCGTCTTCACCGCTTATAAAAGCACGCCGGAAGTCTCCGCCGAAGCCGGATGGCAGGCTTATGAAACCCTGATACTGATGGGTGACAAGCCGCTTGCCGACGAATCCCTCAAAGCCATCGCCAACGATCCGAAACTCAAGAACACCGAGCGGGCAAAAAAGGCCGCCGAAATGGTCCCATAGTATGCACCAACCCATGATGTTCCTTTCCTCGCGCACACTCCGGACCTGCCTGCTGGCCGGCGCGGTCGCCATTCTGCCGCTGTCGTGGACCGCTGCGGCCGAGCCCGTCCGCATCGTTTTCCAGAACGGACGCTCCGTCCCCATCACGAATGTGACCCTGCAGGTTGACAAGCTGGTGATCGGCGAGGCCCTCGACGGATTCACCGCCGGGCAGGCCATCCCGCTGGTCTCGGCGGACCATGTGTTTGGCGAGAAACCCGAGACAATCAATCCGGCCATCGCCTTGTTATTGACGGCCAAACCTGCCGAGGCGCTCAAGCTGCTTGAACCGGTTCTCGTCGCCCAACGAATCACCGCGAAGATCCCGGGGAACTTTTGGCTTGAGCCCGCGCGTGCAGCGCTCGTCGCCTACGCTTTGACCGGTAACTCCGCGAAATGCACCGAGATCGGGAAAGAAATCTCCGATGCGACCCCGTCCCAGGGGAATGATCCGTTCGTTGCCCTCGGCAAGGCCCTGCTGCTACCCAGCACAACCCCGGTCGCGGAGCGTGCCGTCGCGCTGGGTGACCTGACCACCGACAATCTGCCCGCCGATGTCTGCGCTTACGCTTCCTTCTTCCGTGGGCAGTTGCTCAAGGGTGTCAAGCGCAGCACCATTGCCGACGAAGCCCGCAAACAGGACGCCGAGAACCTTGAAGTCTTTCTGACGGTTCCCTGTCTGTTTCCCTCAGGCGGCATGATTCTCAATGCCGCCGCCGAAATGAATGCGGCGGAATTTTTAACCACCCAGGGTCGCCGCGAAGAGGCCGTCGCCCTCTTCAATTCCTCGATCCGGGAATCCGCCGGCACTCTCTTGGAGGCCGAGGCCAACAAGCGCCTTGAAAGCATCAAATAATCTGCCCAGCCTAGTCCTCACCAAACCACCTCGAACCAACTGCCCATGAAACATATCTTCCAAAAAGCGATTTACGCCGCT